>DAOWFN010000010.1 GCA_030637945.1 Gammaproteobacteria bacterium | reverse complement strand
TGGGTAGAGAGCCATGGTGTGATGTTGCTCCGTATACTATGCAAGCTGAGCATTAAATGCTTATGTGTAGGAGCGGAATCTTGTTCCGCGATTGACGTTCAAACTATAGGCCATTCGCGGAATCACAGCTCTTTTGCTTCCTGCAACCGCTGTATTAGTACGTCCCTGTACGTCAAGATTCCGCTCCTACACATAAGCATTTAATGCTCAGCTTGCATAGTATACGGAGCAACATCACACCATGGCTCTCTACCCAGCACGATATCAGCCATCAGCTCTGCCGAAGCCGCGCCCAGCACGATGCCGTTTCTGAAATGACCAGCATGCACGTACAGACCTTCAACATCATCATGCTGACAGATATAAGGAATCCCTTTTTCGGTTCCCGGCCTTAACCCCGCCCATTGTCTTTCGATTTCCAGGTTCTCTAACAAAGGGATAAGCTCCATTGCAGCCTGATGCAGTTCATCCAATGCATCACTAGAGATTGTTTTATCAAATCCGATTTTTTCTAATGTACTGCCTGCCAATATGCGGCCGTCTTTGCGTGGAATAATGTAATGTCCTTCCGATAAAATTATACGTTTCACAAGATCAGGTTCGCCCTTATACATGATCATCTGGCCCTTTACCGGAACAACATCAACCGAAGATTCTGTTGCGCTGAATTGAGCACTCCAGGCACCGCTGGCAATAATAACTTTATCCGCAAGAATTGTTTCCTGATGTGTACGCACCCCACATACTTTATTATTTTTTATTACTATTTCTTCTACCGCCGTTTGTTCTCTGTATGGAATAGACAAAAACTCACATGACGCTCTTAACGCATCAACAAACTTTGGATTTCGAATCTGCATGACATCAGGCATCCATATCCCTTGATTAACCGCGTCACCGACACGGCTTTCAATCGCGCGAACTGAATCAATATCATTTATAAAACTTGCATCGACTGACCACGTTTTAGCCCAGTCAATAATTTCTTGCTGGTATTCAGTAACAGTGAATAAACCACTGTTGATTAACTCGCAGTCTTTGCCCGTTTCATCAAAAAGTTTATCTGTTAATTCAGGATAGATTTTTTTACTGCGCTCTGCCAGCACATTAACGACATCGTCATAACGCCATGGATAAAGCGGTGAGATGATTCCACCACCAGCCCATGATGACTCACCACCAAGCCGCCCTTTTTCCAGCAACAGAACATCGACACCTGCTAAAAATAATTGACGCGCAGTTAATAAACCAATGGCTCCGCCGCCAACAACGATACACTCTGGCATAAGTCTTTTCTTTTAACTCGTTAAGATACCAATGTCTCTGGCAATTCTTTTATGTACGATGTTCTCGCAGGTATCACAAGTTTAACACCTACAGATTCAACGATATCATTTATACTCAAATTAATATCTTCACGGTACTCCAGATATTCAGAGAATACTTTTGTTTTGATATATACGTACAGCTCTAGCTCTTGCGCGTACTCACCGAACTCGAGGAAACGAACTCTTGACTCTTCTTCGTCGATGAACTCATGTTGCTCTATTAGTTCGCGTATCTTCTTCAACACCTGCTTTACCTGATCAGGTGTATCTTCATAAGATAGACGTAACCGTGTACGATACAGAATTTTATCTCGTTGCGTTAAATTCTCAATCTCACCTGAAGCAAACAAAGCATTTGGAACATGCACGATGGTACGTGCCGGAGTGCGTAATTGCGTCGAACGTAGGCCGATCTCTTCGATCGTGCCTAAGGTTTTTCCAAATTTACAAAAGTCGCCGACATGTACTGGTTGAGAAGCATAAATAGTGATAGAACCGATTAGATTTTCCAGCGATTTCTGTGCCGCCAGCGCAACTGCTATACCGCCGACACCCAGGCCAGCCAATATAGTGGTGATCTCATAACCCAGATTGTCCATCCATGTAATGATGGCCAACAGAGTCACCATCAGTTTAACGCCGGTTGCAGCAGGTTTTAATAATACAGCGGCACCTTGTTGGCCGTTGCGCTTCATACGGTCAGCGAGACGATACATAATCAGATCGACAACACCTAACATGATCCAGTAGATAGCAAAAATTAAAAATGTTCTCGCTTCGAATACTGCACGCGCAGTCAACGACGGTGCGATCATATCGAATGTCGCTCTAAATAATAATATCATGATCAAAAATCGCAGCGGACCAGCTATGAACCTCTGCAGTCGTTGCTTATTAAAGCGCTGATTTTTTTGTAATATTTTCACGGCGATAAATGTCGTGACAAATGCAATGACAAAAGCAGCGAGCAACAGACCGACCAACATGACTAACTGCCAGATCTCAAAACCAAAAATCACATAGTGCGGAAAAATATGCGAGAGCTTATTACCGACAATACCGTATCCAAATTCAGCATCCAGCGCAGGGATTAACGCAACGGTAGCATTTGATATTTTCCATATGAACACACCATCTCCACGCGGGATCCGTTGCATTAAGATTTCGACTGGACCGTTTTTCGTCTTCATGGTGGTTATCCGATCCCGATAACTCGGCAGACCATCATCTTTATGACCATTTGGGTCATTGCTCATCGCTTCGATATCGATAGTCATTGCTCGCTTGGCAACGATAATCAATCTCCTGACCAGGTCTTCATTATCGAGCTCTTGTTCGGACGAAAACGGCAGGTTTCTAAAATCAAAATAATTAACTGCGCGTTCATAATCCCGCTCTTTAAGAGCAAGCGATAAAGCGATAAGGCTTGATCGAGGCGTCGATCTGTTAAATTCATCATAAGGCCCGGATTGAGGCACATTAGCCAATCTTTTCAATACTTCTTCTTTTGCCTGCTCTTGCTCAGCGATATCTTTTATCGTTGGTGTATCCGGTAGATTTTTTATGACTGGGGCTATCGTTTTCTCCTTCACCTCAACAGCTTCAACCTTTTCTTTATTCTTAAGATCGGCAGGATCTGCTGCATATGCGAACCCCAAAACAAACAGAAAACTCAGGGCGAAGGTAATTGCATATTTGATTATTTTTTTCATAATTTATTATCAACACCATCATTGTGCATCGATGCACCATCATCCATGGCTCTTTGTGGAATACCGTCCATCCCTGGGCATAAAAAAGCAACGTATTTCGTTGCTCTATATTACAGAATAAAGATGGGCCGTTAAACCACAAAATATCACTCACATGAAGAGTTCTTCCTAATCTCCTCGGGGGCATGTTCAATATATTTTTGACAGTAACACCGGTGCTTACCTTTACTCCAGTATTTATCACACATACTAATCATCTTTTGTGATATCTCTCCACCAATTTCAGCCTGCTTTGCTTCACTGGCAGCAATTGCTGCAGCTTCTGCCTGCAACAACTTTTCCTGTTCTAACTTCGCGGCCAGCTCTTTCTGTTTTTTATCTTCCGCCAGCTTACGTTGTTTTTCCTTCTCTGCTGCTCTCTGCGCAGCCAGCTCTCTTTCATTCGCCTTTTTCTGGTTGATCTGTTTAATTACTCCGGTTTCAGCATCTAGTTTTGCAGAAGCATCCGCACAGGGGTATTCAATCGCTTTTATTGTTTTATATTCTTCCGGTGGCCGGGCCCAACATTTGCTTACCCTGGAAGCTCCGATATTTGAGGTCACACTCGCTGCAGGAATAACGGCCGTAGCGGCAAGCGCAGTGGTCGGCACATCCTTAGCATTCAGCGTCAGATACATTTCTTGAAAATCACTTATCTCATAATTCAACTCGATCGGTGTTCTATACGGCTTGAGCATGATCGATAGACTCTTACCTTTTTGTATAGCGGTTAATGCATCTTTATTTAGACGGACTGTAAAACGACCTGTACCACCATTAATTTCGCAAATATTTTTCTTTACGGTTAAACCTTGCTGCAAAAATCGATTATGTCGTTGCTGATTATTCAGACACCATGAAAACAGCGGGCTCCGTTTGCCATCAATTTTTAAGTTTTTGACTTCCAGTTGATTGAATTTTTTAGGGACTGTACCACCGGCATCACTACTTATTAAAAGTTCAAGCTGCTTATTATCAAACCTCAGGTGATAGTAAGACCCTTTACCATCAGTCGCTGATTTGGTTGCTGACATAGCTTTCTTGTCGATATTCCAGCTAACATCCTTTCCGATATTCAGAGAATTATTTTTGACAAAAGGATTATCATTATTTTTAGCTGTAACGTTAAAACTAAAAACACACAAAATAAACAGCGATGTAAAAAATCGATCAAGCATGAAAATTCCCAGATTATTTATATGTTCTCAACGAGCATGTAATAGAATGACCTGCCATATAGTAATGACACCCTTAATATTTAACATAATTAGCTTAAATTTATAGCACAAAATTCTGCTTTATCTGCCGAAATGGCATAAAAACAGTTGATTTAGGAAAATTTCAGATGATAACCATCGTATTAAACGGCGAGAACAAAACGATTGATGATGACACCAATATCGAGCAACTGCTACAAAGCCTTTCTCTGGAAAATAAACGGCTTGCTGTAGAGATCAATCAGGAAATCATTCCTCGCGGCAACTTTAACAGCCATACTTTAAACGAATCAGACAAGGTCGAAATTGTTCAGGCAATAGGTGGCGGCTAAAATGGCCAATTATTTACCTGCCATGTGATCTACAGCCCACATTTCATGCCTCAAAATCAAGTACAATAAGCCCGCTAAATAAAACACTACACACAAAACATAATGTCTGACACAAATATCGATAGCCCACTTGTTATAGCGGGTAAAACATACACATCTCGCTTACTGGTTGGCACCGGTAAATATAAGGATAATGAAGAAACCCGCCTTGCTTTAGATGCCAGCGGCGCTGAAATCATTACCATCGCCATCAGGAGAACCAATATCGGCCAAAACCCGGATGAGCCGAATCTACTGGACGCTTTGCCGCTAGACAAATACACCTTACTACCCAACACCGCAGGCTGTTACACCGTTGATGATGCCGTTAGAACATGCAAACTTGCACGCGAACTACTGGGCGGTCACAAACTGGTCAAACTGGAAGTTCTGGGCGATGAAAAGACGCTGTTTCCTGATACTATTGAAACACTGAAAGCAGCTCAAATTCTGGTAGATGACGGTTTCGATGTCATGGTTTATACCAATGATGACCCACTCATCGCCAAAGAGCTTGAAAATATCGGCTGCGTTGCTGTTATGCCTCTAGCCGCACCTATAGGCTCAGGGCTTGGGATTCGCAATCCCTATAACATTCTTACGATTATCGAAAATGCCGAGGTTCCTATCCTTGTTGATGCTGGCGTCGGTACCGCTTCGGATGCCGCTATTGCAATGGAACTGGGCTGTGACGGTATACTGATGAATACCGCTATCGCCGCAGCACAACATCCAGTTCTGATGGCATCTGCGATGAAAAAGGCTATCGAAAGCGGTCGCGAAGCCTATCTAGCTGGACGTATGCCCAAAAAACGTTTCGCATCGGCTTCATCTCCGATCGAAGGCACTTTTTTCTAAAATCTAATCCGAATATCGTTACCTTGTGCAAGCAGAAAAAGCTCAGAAAAAATATCGCGCGATAAAAAGTTTTGTTTTACGTCAGGGACGCCTGACAAAAGCACAACAAAATGCTTTAGATAATTACTGGCAGCATTACGGAATCGAATATAACGAGCAGGTTTTATCGTTTAACAAACTGTTTAATAACAACAATGACACCATTATAGAAATCGGCTTCGGTAATGGCGATTCATTACTGCAACAGGTAAAAAATCAGCCACAATTCAATTTTGTCGGCATAGAAGTCCATGGTCCCGGCGTTGGTCATTTAATCCATAATGCCCATTGTGAAAATATTCAAAACATAAAGGTCATACGCCACGATGCAGTTGACGTGCTAAAGCATCAGATAGCGGACAACTCGATAAAACAGGTCCAGCTATTTTTTCCTGATCCATGGCATAAAAAACGTCATCACAAACGCCGCATCATCAAACCTGATTTTATCCAGCTAATACGGAAAAAGTTAAAAACTGGCGGTTTTTTCCACATGGCAACAGACTGGCAGCCTTACGCAGAACACATGCTCGAGCAGATGGACAATGCGGATGGCTTTATCAATACCAGCGGGGCCGGCAACTTCTCACCCGATAAAGGCAGTCGTTGCGAAACCAAATTCGAACGCCGTGGACTCAAGCTGGGGCATGGTGTCTGGGACCTGATTTATAAAAAAACATAAAACACAATCAATACATCACTAAGTAATTGATTTATATAAACCTATCTTGCACCTCACACACTCATTTTAATATTTAGCTGAAAAAGGATACAATAGCGCACTTTTTTCAGCGCAGCACCTGGCTCCACCATTAGCTCATCGACTGCCTGTTACACAGAATTTTAGTAATTAGGAGAATTAAACATGTCTCAGAAACACCCTATTGTTGTTGTCACCGGCTCATCTGGTGCAGGCACATCAACGGTTAAACATGCATTCGAGCAAATATTTACCCGTGAAAAAATCAACCCTGTCATCATCGAAGGTGATAGTTTTCACCGCTACGATCGCGCTGCGATGAAAGAAGCCATGGCAAGCGCTGAAACTGAGGGCAATAAAAACTTCAGCCACTTCGGTGAAGATGCAAACCTGTTCGATAAGCTGGAAGAACTATTTAAATCATACGGTTCAAATGGTGGCGGTCAGAAACGTTTATACCTGCACAGCGATGAAGAAGCAGCTGCATACGATGGTTTAACCCCGGGCCAATTTACTCCCTGGGAAGACATTCCTTCTGGGTCAGACATCATGTTCTATGAAGGTCTGCACGGTGGTGTGGTTACTGAGAAATCTGACGTCGCCCAATACGTTGACCTGCTGGTCGGCGTTGTACCAAGTGTTAACCTCGAGTGGATTCAAAAAATTCACCGTGACAATGCTGAACGTGGTTATTCTGAAGAAGTCATCGTTGACACTATTCTTCGTCGCATGAACGATTATGTGAAATACATCACTCCACAGTTTTCACGTACCGACATCAACTTCCAGCGCATCTCTACTGTTGATACATCTAATCCCTTCATCGCTCGTGATATCCCAACACCTGATGAAAGTTTTATCGTTATTCGATTTAAAGATACTGAAAAATTCGATACAGACTTCTCTTACCTGTTAAACATGATCTCTCATTCCTTCATGTCACGTCGCAACACGATTGTTGTTCCTGGCAGCAAGATGGGTCTTGCGATGGAATTAATTTTGACACCAATCATCCATAAAATGATTGCTGATTCAAAATAAGTTAATTCAACAGTTCAAAAAAAGCCGTGACTTTGTCACGGCTTTTTTTATGCACGATAGTTAATTACGTTATACACTGTTACACATGACTACTGCCACACTGATCGATTCACACTGTCATCTTGATTTTGAATCTTTTGATAACGACCGTGAACAAGTTATCCAAAGAGCAAAAGATAACCATATACTCGACATTGTCATACCTGGAACAGAAAAAGTTTTTTGGGAAAGGATCAACAAGCTGTGCACTAAATATAAACAATTACATCCATGTTATGGATTGCACCCGTACTGGGTAAACAATCATGACAAACAAGATGTAGATTCCCTTAGCAAATACATCGAAAACACTTTGCCAGTGGCGATAGGCGAATGCGGTTTGGATTTTCGTGATCAACAGGCCGATAAAAAAACACAGCTATATTTTTTCGAAGCCCAGCTAGAAATTGCAAACAACCACCAACTACCTGTGGTCATACATTCAGTAAAAGCCACAGAGACGGCAATCCTGTCTATTAAAAAATTTAAAGATCTAAAAGGCATGATACACAGTTATTCAGGAAGCATCGAACAAGCCAGACAACTGATTGATTTAGGATTTTTTATCAGCGTGTGCGGTAGCGTAACTTACGACAATGCTAAAACAATAAAATCTGTAGTAAAAGAAATCCCTCTAACATCGCTGTTACTGGAAACTGATTCGCCCGATCAGGCTGATAAAAAAAACATGAACAAAAGAAATGAACCGGCTTATCTTATAAACACTCTCGATGCTATTTCAAAACTAAGAGATACATCGCAAACAATGATTGCTCAGCAAACCACAAAAAACGCAAAGGGTTTATTTAAAATATAATCTGACTCTCATAAAAATTAACGACAGAGTGCAATCGATCAATGACTCTAACTCAAAAACAACGCACTTTATCGACTCACCTATTCCATCTGGACTTATCACTAATCTCTTCCATCGTAT
>DAOWFN010000011.1 GCA_030637945.1 Gammaproteobacteria bacterium | reverse complement strand
CCATGGGAAGTTTTTTTCCAGTTTTTCACTGGCTTCTTTATTATCCTGTTTTGCTATATCCCGATTAACGATAGGCACAACGCTGTCTTTCATACGTTCCTGCACCATTTCATCGACCAGATCGACATCGATCATTTCCAGCTGATCTGCAAATCCATAGACCAGAACAGTTTCACAGAGCAGATTAATCAAACGTGGTGTACCACCACTGTAATTGTATATCCGCTCACAGGCCGCCGGCGTAAATACGTCTTTTTCTGCACCTGCCGTGACCAGACGGTGCTGAATATATCCACATGTCTCTTCAGCACTTAATGCTGCAAGGTGGTAATCGACCGCTATGCGTTGCGCAAACTGCATTAACTCAGGTCTGAGCAACATCTCTTTTAATGCCGGCTGCCCGGACAGAACGACCTGTAGCAATTGATCTTTTTCAGAGTTCACATTAGATAACATGCGCAGCTCTTCCAGAGTATCCGGTTGCATGTTTTGTGCTTCATCGACGATCAATAAAACCGTGCGATTGTTTGCATACTCTTCAATCAAAAATTCCATGAAGATCTGGTGCATCTCTACCGAGGTCAAATTTGGCCGGTGCAAGTCAAACGCGGACAGCACCCAATCAAGCAAACCGCCAAAGGATTGATGTGTATTAGTAATGAGTCCAACCGTAATTTGGTCACTGATACGATCTAACAGCGCACGGACGATAGTCGTCTTACCGGCACCCGGCTCACCCGTTATTACACAAAAACCCACATGATTAAGCAGCCCGTACTCTAATAAAGTAAGCGCAGCCTGATGTTTTTTGCTTAAAAACAAAAAACTCGGGTCGGGCAACATTGAAAATGGCTTTTCCTTAAAACCATAAAAAGCTTCGTACATAATATTTTTTAACCGGTTAAGCCCATAAAATCAACATCTTACATAGGAGCCGCAAGATCGAATGATTTTTCAAGCATGAATTTCATCAAATTGTCATATGGTATGGTTATTATAGCCAATATAAGTAACACTACTGTCGATATTGGACTAAATTTACGCCCCCCCAAAACCGTCAACAATGGCATCTTAATGAACAGCAACGAAAATAAGAATATAACTCACCCCGCAGAAAACACTGTCGATGAGAATATCGAAGAACTCATCTTACAGGAAAGCATTGTTAGTGCCGCCGGGCTTAATTCTGAACAGGTCTTGATTGGTATCAAAGGTGACCCGTCATTACGTGAAAGTGCACCTCTGAGAAAACGATACAACAGCAAGGTTGATAGCCTGTTTGAACAATTAGAACCCAACCTGGAAGATATCATGTTGAACAGGGGTATCTATCGTATTTTTGTTGGTTTCAACAGTGGCGAGATTCGCACCAACTCGGTATTTGATCCGTTACGCCAGGAGATACACGATGCTGAAAAAATCGCTAATAAGGATTATATCAATCGTCATTTTCCACCGATTGATTACAGCGATAAGATCTCGCTAATGCGCGAGTTATATGCCACTCTGCGTAGTAGCGAGCATTACAAAAAAATACCTTCATACTGGCAAAATATTTTAAATCGCCGCTCACAACAATGGCGACCCCTAGAGCCCGAGAACATAACAAAAGTTTTATCTGCTGTAGCAACACTAAGAAATATTGAAGGATACTACCTTCGCAACATAACGGTATGTATCGTGCAGGGAATTGTCAGGATGCAATTCAACTGTGACGGCACACAGATTATTGATGCGCACAACTTCAAACATTTTCTTGAGGAAAATATTTGAAATAGTGAACAGTGAATCCTAAAATAGTTATCTATTAAATCAAAGTGTTATTAATATTTTTAACTATTCACTGTTCACTATCAGTTATTCACTGCTCTAATGATATTTCTCTGTCGTAATATGCCCTGGCTCGCGACGACGATGCTTACGCAGCCCCCTCTTTTCCAGGCATTCTGTAACACTGCTTATCATCGCTGAATTCCCACACATCATGATATGGGAATCATTTTCGTTAATGCTTATGCCTGTTCGCTTTTCAAATGAACCATCTTGCAGGCAGGCAGTTATTCTTTGATTCATTGCTCCTTCGACTTTTTCCCGAGTGATAAACGGTACAAATGAAAATTGCTCGGTATGCTGTTCTTCTATCTCTGCAATTCGATCTCGATAATTCAGCTCAGAAGAATCTCTCACGGAATACGCTAATACTACTTTTTCAAACCGCTGCCAGACCGCATCACTTTTTAGAATAGAAAGAAAAGGCCCCACACCGGTACCGGTTGCCAATAACCACAGATGCTTACAATCAGGCACTTCATCAATCGTTAAAAAACCATTGGCCTTGCTGGTAACATAAATTTCATCATCCGTTTCAAGTGCAGCCAATTTTGGTGAGAGCGGCCCTTCCGGAACGATATTAAAATAGATCTCTATAAGATCATCACCTGGTGCATTGACCAATGAATAAGGCCTGGCCACACGTTCATCATCAATATCAAGAGCGACACGCACAAATTGACCCGAATTGAAGCCTTTAAACTCAGTTTGTATGCGCAGGGAAAACAAACGTTTGTTCCACCGGGTTTTTTCAATTATTTTTCCGACCAACCAATCTACTGCCATATTCCCACCATTATCACTAACAAATAAAATACCTTAAACTTCAAGATATACCCACTAAAGAAGCACTGAACAAATACAGATAACCACACTCATGATAAAACTACATCCTCAACTTGAAAAAGATTGCATCGTACTCGGCGAGTTCACTTTATGTTCACTTTTATTGTCGAATGATACCAACTATCCATGGTTTATCCTGTTACCTAATCGTGAAAACACGACTGAAATACATCAATTAACCGTACCGGATCAACAGCAACTGTTCGCAGAGTCCATGTTTTTCTGCCGCTGCCTGGATACGGTCTTTCATCCCGACAAACTCAATATTGCAGCACTGGGCAATGTTGTGCCACAGCTGCATGTACACCACATCGCAAGGTTTACTACTGATGCCTGCTGGCCCGCGCCAATATGGGGTGCAGTTAGTGCTATTCCTTATCAAAAAAAACAACTGGAAAACATTAAAAAACAATTGCTTAACTGGTTCAACGAAAACCCTGAGCAGGCATTCCACTGGATTTAATAACTCCCCATTACCCGACCAAACTGATTATAGAAATAATTGACCAAGTATATTAAGCTACGCCCAATCTTAAATGCACCAGTTTAATCATGACGACTCTATTTAAATACCGCGCCGACCGTATACCCGTTTTAATTATCACTTTATTATTTGCACTCGATATTCTCGCATACATCCTGATCGATAATATCTGGCTACTGATAACATACTGGCTGATCATGATAGCGCCAAAAGGCGTGATCTGCGCATGGAACCACCATCACCAGCATTTACCCACGTTTAGAAATAGCAGCCTCAATTATTTACTCGAACAGATGTATGCACTACAAACAGGTGCGACTTCAAAACTGTGGGTCCTGCACCATGTTTTAGGGCACCACCACCACTACCTCGATCAGACCAAAGATGAAAGCCGGTGGAAAGACAAAAACGGAAAAATCATGAGTAGATTCAAATACTCGATGGATGTCATGCTGACTGCTTATTATCGTGGTTACCAGGTCGGCAAGAGGCACCCTCGACCACTAAAAATATTTTTAATAGCGTCAACCATCACAGCTTTGGTTATTGCCGGTTTAGTCTGGTACCAACCAGTATCTGCCCTATTTGTCTTTGTTATCCCTATGATCAGCAGTCTGTTTTTTACTGCCTGGGTAACCTACGCCCATCATGCAGGCCTGGATGTTGATAATGATTTCGAAGCATCATACAACATCATGGCACCGATCTATAACACGCTGACAGGAAACCTTGGCTACCACACGGCACATCATCACAAACAGGGTCTGCACTGGTCACTGTTACCTGAGCTACACGAAAAAATTAAAGACAAAATTCCCGCATACCTTTATAAGACAGAGCATCTGGGCTCAGGTTTTTTGAAAAACTGACACCTCGAAACAGCTTACTCTATAATTTTCTGACGGTTTCTTTTCAACTCGCCCCGTTTATTTTTAGCATTCAGCCGCTTTAACTTCGAGGCTCTTGTTGGCCTGGTTTTCTTGCGGGCTTTTCTTGTCGTAAGCGCCTGTGCGATAAATGATTGCAGCCGTAACAAAGCCTGTTCTTTATTTTTCAACTGGCTTCGTGTCTGCTGGGATTTTATAATGAATACACCCTCTTTTGTTACCCGCTGATCATTTGAAGAGAGCAGACGCAGTTTGACCGTTGCCGGTAAACTGGAAGAAACGATATCAAACTTCAGGTGTATCGCCGTGGAGACCTTGTTGACATTCTGACCACCAGAACCTTGTGAACGAACAGCTGTCATAGTAATTTCATTATCCGGGATAGATAAATGTTTCACACGCATAAAAAATCACTCATAATCAGCTTCTTCAATACAAGCATTTAACAATACACGCAAAAGCAAACACCATGAAAGCGAACGAAATAAAAAAAGGCTTTGTTATCAATCAGGATAACAAAAATATTCTGATTAAAAAAATATTTGTTCAATCGCCTCATTCTCGTGGCGGCAACACTTTATATAAAATGACCGGTAGCGACATTTCTAGCGGACAAAAGTTTGAGCGCAGCTTCAAGGGCGATGAAAATGTCACCCAGGTTGAAGTCGCCCGCCGCGCTGTTCAACTACTATTCAGCGACAGTGAGACTTACACTTTCATGGATAGCGAAAACTACAATCAATACGTATTGGCGGCAGAGACTTTAGAAGACGAAGCCAAATTTCTCTATGATGGACTAGAAGGACTTAGCGCGCTGATCAGCGATGAGCAGGTACTTGGCATAGAATTACCCACAATCATGGCATTTGAAATAAGCGAGTGTTCACCTGCGATAAAAGGAGGTTCTGCTTCAGCACGCACCAAACCAGCAACCCTGACAACCGGATTAGTCGTACAGGTACCCGAATACCTGACTCCGGGTGAAACGATAAAAATAAACACCGAAACGCGTGAATTTGTTTCCCGCACATAGCATGACTGATACACCATCAACCATTCAACCACTGAGCACCGAAAAACAACAACTGGTTATCGAAGAAACCCAGGCCTGCATCGACCAGGCTACAAACTTGTTCGGAGTAAAGGACACTGGTGTCGAGATAGTCTTTAACTTAAAAGGCAGAACTGCCGGTATGTATCGTGTTAAATGTAAGATCATCCAGCATAAAAGAGAGATCCGTTACAACCCTTTTATATTCTCAAAATACTTTGATGACAACTTTAAAACCACTATCCCACATGAAGTGGCACATTATATCAGTGACCTCATCTATGGCTTAAGAAATATAAAACCACATGGAAAAGAATGGAAAGAAATAATGCAGGCATTTAATGCTGACGCAACGGTAACAGCGAACTATGATCTCACAGGGATCCCGCAAAATAATAAAACCCTATACACATACGAATGTGGTTGCAGAGAGCATCAGATAGGCGCAATCAGACACAACAGGATAAAAAATCAGCACGGCAAGTATATCTGCAGCCTCTGCAAGCAAACCCTGTACTTCAAACCGCCAGCTATTGTCATTACAACATAACTCCGATCAGTAAGGTCAGGCAGAATATTACTGCCTATGGAGCCTCACCATAATCGATAGTAATTTCCTCATCAATCTTAATACCACGCACTGCATATAATTCAAAACCAACAAATTCAGCATGCGGTTCACTACTGTGATTTATATAACGCAATAAATTTTTACCGTCACGCCCGACCCAGACATCATCATACTTTTCAACCCAGAGCACATGTGAGCCATTCTCACTGACAACCGGCCCATCATATTCACCCATATAATCGCCCTGCCTGAATTTATCGCGGGCATATAAACCACTGCCATGGATACTTGATACTTTCTTATAAAATAACTGATGTAATTGTTCATCGGATAACATAGACATAACCATTGACTAGTTTCTTAACAAAAAATTTATAATATTTATCATGCGTCTTTTAGTCAAGCTGTCGTACCTGATAAAAAATCAATAAAAAAAGCACCATCAATTTTCTTGATGGTGCTTTCTAGATACCAAATATCTAAAAATGATACTTTAGTGATCATGCCCATGCGGGCCATGTACGTGGCCATGAGTAATCTCTTCCTCTGAAGCTGCACGCACTTCAACAACTTTAACGTCAAAGTTTAGATCAACACCTGCCAATGCATGGTTACCATCGACAACAATCACATCATCTTGTATCTCTGTAACAGTAACAACAACTGCAGCACCGTCAGGACCTTGCGCATGAAATTGAACACCTACCTGGATATCGTCGTTACCTTCAAACATTTCTTTGGGTACTTCCTGAATACGCTCAGGATCTTTTACGCCATATCCTTCTTCTGGAGACACTGAAACAGATAATTCATCGCCTGCAGTTTTACCGGTTAGCGCATTTTCCAGGCCAGGAATAATATTCATTGCACCATGTAAATACAGAAAACTTCCGTCATCTGACTGATCAATGATGTTACCGTCATTGTCTTTAAGTGTGTAGTGAAGGGTTACAACAGAATTAGACTCGATTTGCATTACATTATTCCAGATTAATCAGAAAAGGCCGCGAACTTTACCAGAAACAGCCAATATAAGACAGCCACTATAAACTCCATGGCTGATTACCAAAATATACCCTGAGAAAAGCAATTGCAGCACAGATAAGTGCTACCAGAAGAGTAACAGTAAGCGCAACTTTGTCCATAATCCGATCATTATACACGGCTATAGATTAATTACTTAAAAATCAATTAGTTACAGTGCTGCCAATGTACCCAGCCACAATAATTAGAGAAATCATAATAACAATCAGTACTGCAATTACTTTAGCTACATTTACTAATATTTGCTTATCACCCTCTTGCAACATTAGCTATCCTCCACTTGTTTTTTAATGCAACAGGCTACCCCGCCTCAACATAAAAACTCTTGATATAAATCAAAAAGATAACGTTAACCTCTTGTAATTATCCACCAAAAAACTTAATAAATACAATCAAAATAAGAGAATTATTATAATTTTTAAGCTAAATTTTACTTATGCCTGTTTCCTGTTACAGTCAAAGAATACTAAACCCTTTCCGTGGTGTGATGAATATTATCTCCACCGGTGGTGCTGATGCCGTCACCATCGACGGCACGAACTGGACACTCTATATCCATGATAATTTCGACTGTCCAACCGATGACCCAGAAGATTTCTTCGAAATCGATATGCCTGATATTCGTTTTGGCGATTGGAATAAAAAATCCGGCCTAATACGCTCCCCTTTGATCGCCTCATACCACTACAATGAAATACAGGCGATAGGAAATGCACTGCTTGATGCCGTGCAGGAATACGCAGAGCAATGCCCATTTGATTTTGAAGATAAATATGAGCTCTGGTTACTTGATGGCAATAATGGCGAACCCCTCGCCTTGCTCGACAGCGCCTGTAGTGAAACCGAGATTCACCCCCCTGATACATTAGCCTGGGAAGCTGGCATCCGTTGTAAACAGGAGTTTTTACCAGAGCAATGTTTTTCAGACAAACAGACAATCACTGCCGGCGAACAGCTTAGCCGATTCATTAATCAACGTGCAGGCACAAATCCCTCAGCACAATGGTTTTATCGGGATCGATTTAAATACGGCAAAGGCTTAAACGGAATCAATCTGGAGAAAAAATATGTCGGCAGAGAATTATCTGCCCGTCTGTTTCCAAAATTACTCATCCAGGATCAATGGCCGGACCAGGCACAAACAACGCTGGTTGATGCATTTATTCAATGGTTATCACCTTATTTACTGGTCCTGGATTTTTTAAGAGATGCTCAACGAGAAGTCCTTGAACACACAGCAAGCAATCAGGCTTTATTAGTCGACAAAATGTGCCTGCTTTATCCAAAAATAATCAACCAGAAATCGATCAATGCAGCACGCGTTGAAGCGATGATGCGCAAGTCAAATCAGATTAAAACGAAAGATAAAGCGATAGAGACTATCGAATACATCGAAACACAACATTCACTTATCTAGGGAGCCTCTGATTAATTCTGAATGATGTAAATTGATCACAGAATTATTCAGATTTAAGGCGAAAAACGCACGTAATAGCTGGCTATTGCGAAGTTTTTCAACGCAGAAGATGGATGATTCTGTGTGCAAGATACGATTTCACGAATTGATCAGAGGTTCCCTGGGGCGCCCCTGACGAACTACATACCATTACCAAATTTATCATGGTGAATCTCTGTGGTCTCACGCATGGTTTTTAGTGCGACGGCATAACCACGCAGGATACCTAAACACCATGATATGCGCTCTCGAAAATAACTGTCAGCATCTGCATTATTATCTTCTGCTTTTTCGTTAAGTATTTTTTCAATATTTCGTAGAATCAATTGCTCAGGGATATAACACAAACGGTTATTCTTATAGCTGCTCATACGTAACTCAGCAACTGGATAAGCGCCGCCATCTGCGGAAGAGACAGTAACGATCAACGCCGGCTTATGCCCTAATTCAAACCGATTAAAGAGTAAGAAAAAATTCTTTAATCCGGCAGGTACCTGCCCATGCCACTCCGGCGAAATAATAATAAAAGCATCGCTTTCAGATAATTGTTGTTTGATAGGCGCTAATCGCTGATTCCATTCTTCATTATCTTCCCATAGCGTCTGATCCCATAATGGCAAAGGATTATCTGCCAATGCATAAACCCAGGGATCAATATCATCAAAATCACTGAATAATTTTTTTTCCAGATAACGTGCCACTTTCTCACTTTGCGAAGGGTTACGGTGACTGCCACTAATAATACTGATTTTCATAAATCTGGATCTCTAAAATTTTTAAAGGCTTATTTTAGCTACAAAGGACGCAAAGAAAAGACAAAAAGAATAATTCGTCCACAGATGAACGCAGAAAAAATACGTGAAGGTAAGTTGTCATCCTGAACGCTGGTGAAGGATGACATAGAAATAAGTAATGTTGTTATCTGTGTTCATCTGTGGATAAAAAAGTTGTTTCTTTGCATCCTTATTCGACAACAATGTTTTTAAACTCACACTACCAATACCGGCTCATGCAGTCTCGATAACTGCTCCCTTAACTCGAGAACATGCTGCTCCCAATATTGATCAGTATTAAACCAGGGGAAAGCGAGAGGAAAAGCCGGGTCTTGCCAACGCCTGGCCAGCCATGCAGCATAATGCATCATACGTAGACTACGCAGTGCTTCTATCAGGTTCAATTCATTTAATTCGAGCGTGGCAAATTCTTCATAACCCTCGAGCAAATCACAGAGTTGCTCCGTCATCTCCTGGCGTTCGCCCGAAAGCAGCATCCACATATCCTGTATCGCCGGACCATTACAACAATCGTCCAGATCAACGAAATGCGGACCGTCATCGGTCCATAACACATTACTTCGATGACAGTCACCGTGCAAACGTATGCTCTCAAAATTACCGCAACGGTCAAATGCCGCTTGAATTTCTTTTAAAAGATCATCGGCCAGTGTCTGGTAGGCCACTTCAAGATGAGCAGGAATAAACCCCTGCTCTTGTAAATAGGCAGCAGGCTCATTACCCATCCTGTTTACTTCGATCTTATGCCGGTGTTTAAACAACGATGCGCGACCCACATTATGAATGCGCGCGATGAACCGCCCCATCCAGTTCAGGTCATCACGAGATTCAAGGTCCGGCCAACGGCCACCACGCAAGGGATAGATGGAAAAGCGGTAACCTGCATACTCGAATAAAGATACACCATCTTTTAATATGGGTGCAACGACCGGGATCTCCTGCTCCACCAGCTCAAGCGCAAATTTATGCTCCTCGCCAATTGCCGCATTACTCCAACGGCCAGGACGATAAAACTTTGCCACCAGAGCATCGCCCTCTTCCAGTTCAATGCGATATACACGATTCTCATAGCTGTTTAATGCAAGCATGCGTCCACTGGTTTCGTAACCCAAAAATTCTACTGCAGCCAGTATGGTCTCCGGCATTAAATCCGTATAATCCTGTTTTAACATTTTATTCTCTTTCATCTTTTACACTTAATTCATGATCGCCGTTATCGACAGACCTGCACCACAACCTGAAATCGACTGCTGGGTACAGGGCTCTGAACCTTCGCTTATCGAATTAGCAGGTGATGTCGTTCTCATCGAGGTTATACAGGTTAATTGTCCTGGCTGTTTTGTTCACGGATTACCCGAAGTGATACGTTTGCACGAAACTTATAGGTCACAGGGTTTGAAAGTTTTTGCCATCGCCACCGCTTTTGAACATTTCGAACATAATACATTGAATAACCTTGAACGTCTTCTACAACATGGTGAAGTAAAGGGTGACCCATTATTTCAGCTGGGCAAAGCCGGTTTCCTTGAAAACAGCAAGCTGCCTTACACCATCCCTTTTAGCGTCGCCATGGATAAACTGGTGAAAACAGAGGTCGAAGTCAACGAAAACAGCATCAATCAATTTATCATTAGCCAGATTCCTGATTTTCATCAACGGCAGTGGAGTGACGAACGCAGACAATCCATCTATCGACAGGCGGAATCATATCTGAAGAATAAGCGATACGAGGCATTAACATTTGAGATGTATCAGTTACAGGGAACACCCTCCAGCATCCTGATTGATAAACAGGGCTTGCTCAGACAGGTCTCGTTTGGCGTAGTAAATCAACTGGAAAACGACATTCAAAGCTTATTAAAAGAATAACGATCTGCGGCTTACTACAATTTAGCTGTGTCTGACTCTTTATTAAGTATTATAATTCGACTCCTTTTATACATTAACAGACACTTCATCACAAATGGAAAGCATCGCAGAAAAATTCCTATATGCCAGTCGCTGGCTACTGGCTCCTATCTACTTAGGCCTGAGTTTCGGCTTATTGATTTTAGGCATTAAATTTTTTCAGGAAATAATTCATGTAATTCCTTTGATCTTTGCAACCAAAGAAACGGATATTGTTTTACTTATTTTAAGTCTGATAGATATCTCACTGGTTGGCGGCCTGATCGTCATGGTGATGCTCAGCGGTTATGAAAATTTTGTTTCCACTATTGATTTAGATGAAGGCAGTGAAAAACTTAGCTGGCTTGGGAAAATGGATGCAGGCTCACTCAAACAAAAAGTCGCGGCTTCAATCGTTGCCATTTCTTCCATTCACTTACTTAAAGCTTTCATGAATGCGGAATCAATCGATAATGAAAAACTCCAGTGGTATGTCATTATTCATATGACTTTTGTTGTTTCAGCCATTGGCATGGCTTACGTCGACCGATTAAACCATCATTAAAAAACATGCGCGGCATGGTACCACCGGACCCAGAGTCCAGATCATCAAATCTAGAGTATGCTGTTGTCTACGTACCAAAACGCAGTCGTAATCGTTTTGCCGCCAGCTGCGTTGAAATAAAGACATGTGCAGCTGACGCACTCGATGATGCAGACCCTGAGAATAAACGCTTCGCCGCACGCGTCAGCGGTCCTTCAAAATCTTCAGAAGGACAATACATATACTACCTTATCGAATGGTTAGAATAGGCTGACAGCGCAGATGTTGCGTGATCATCTCCGGTTCTTTTCGACCAGTCAAAAAACTTCACCGCAGAGGCGCGGAGATGCAGAGAAAAACTTAAAATTGTTAATGGCGCCGCAGGCGCCGCTAACAAAATAAAACTCTGCGTCTCCGCGCCTCTGCGGTGAAGTTTTTTGACTTTGACTTTTGAAGTTGGCACATTCTTAAATGTAGGTATAAATTCATTCGCACGCGAGCGCATACTCTGACACTATTGTGCGAATAAATTCGCACCTACCTTAGAGATGCAAATCATCCAGACTATCCTGCGCTATCTCTCTAACTTCGTCACTCTCGTCAGATAATAGTTTTTCAATTAAAGGAACATGAGCCCGATCTTTTGTTAACGACAGATAGTGACAGGCATCACCACGGATGCGCGCATCATCGCTGGACAGGTATTCTATTAAACGAGGTATGACCACTTCAAACGCTTCTGACTCAGCCATATCTTCGATAATAACGCCAACACCCAGTCGCACATTTATCTTTGCCTCCGGGTCAGCCATTAAATCGATCACATTGTTTAGTGCCTGTGGGTATTGCTGCAGTAACTTATTTGCATAATCAATATTGCCTTCAGATAACACTTCTTCCAGATACTCACTCATGCCCTCGAAGCTAGCCGCACGCTTTATCCATTTAAGCAGCTCCTGTTTTGACCTTGAGCCTTGTAATTCAAAAGGCCCTAACCGCAACCAGGGCACACTTCGCACCCCGAGTCTCTCAGCGAATTCCATATTTTCTTCGATATTAACTATCTGTAATTCTGCAATATGACCAGCTTTCATTAATTCAGTCAGTATCTGCATCATCGGCCCACAAAAGGTGCACCGCGTACCCATCAGCATCAAAACCTTCGGTGAGACATCTTTGACAGGTAATTCCCTGCCCGATGTGATATTTTTCTGGCCTTTTGTCATATAATAAATTTCTATACTTCATAAAATAACAGAATGATAATGTACAAAAAACTCACCGCACTTGCCATACTGTTATTGCTATTTTCGGTTAAAACTCTCTCAGCAGGTACTTCGACGGAGATATCGCCAGCTGATGCCGACATCATGTTCGATGATACTCAGCTGGAAGAAGAGCTCGTCTACCCCGACTGGTTCAAGCTTACGCTAGGCGATCTTGGCGACGACCTGAGTGAAGCGAAAAAAGCGGGCAAAAAAGGCATCATCACATATTTCGGACAAAAACGCTGCGCTTATTGTGAACAGTTTTTCAAAACCAGCCTGGCTGATATCGATATAAAAAATTACCTGCAAAAACACTATGACCTCATCGCCTTCGATATCTGGGGCATCGATGATGTCGCCGATACCGACGGCAAACAATATACAGAACGCGAGCTCTCTATCCATTACAAGACAAACTTTACACCATCACTGATCTTTTATGATACCGATGGCACACCCGTGTTTCGTCTGCGCGGTTTTTACCCTGCCTATAAATTTCGTGCCGCATTACAGTATGTCGCCGAAGAGTTTTACAAAAAAGAGACATTTTCTGAATATTTTGCCCGTGCCAACCCCGGTGAATATTTCCAGCTGGGCGGATTAACCGAACGTGATTTTTTTCTACCACCACCCTATGATCTAAAGACAACACGTAAGAATGGTAAACCTACCGCCGTTTTTTTTGAACAGGGAAATTGTCATGCCTGTGACCTGTTACACAGCGCCCCGCTATCAAAAGACTTAAGCATTCAGGAAATAGAAAAAATGAATGTCATACAGTTAAACATGTGGGCAGACACACCGGTAATAACGCCTCAGGGTAAAAAAACCACTGCCAGGAAGTGGGCAAAATCACTCGATCTTTTTTACACACCGAGCATCATTTTTTTTGATACTGATGGCAAAGAAATTATTCGTGTTGATTCAGTCACACATTTCTACCGACTGTGGGGCGTGCTGGATTATGTAAACAAACAGGGCTATAAACACAGCAAAGATTATCAGTCATGGCGCTTGCAACAACGAGAGATAAGTAAATAATACTTAAATAAAAACATGCTTACAGAATTACAGGAATACCTGAATAAATTATTATGGGATACCGAGCTGAAAAACCTCAATGCAGCTCAGGCATTCGCCATACGATCACTAAGAATTTTTTACGGTACCTTTTATGAGTTAAAAAGTGGCTTACCCTCTCTTCGCGCCATGAGTCTGGTTTATACGACCTTGCTCTCCATCGTTCCGTTACTTGCTGTCAGCTTTTCTGTATTAAAAGGCTTTGGTGCACACAATCAACTCGAGCCGGCTCTGATCAACCTGTTAGAACCGCTGGGTGAAAAAGGCATACAGATAAGCCATCAGATCATCAGTTTTGTAGACAATATGAAAGTCGGCGTCCTGGGTTCGATCGGTCTGTTATTTCTGATCTTTACCGTATTATCACTGGTTAAAAAAATCGAAAACGCTTTCAATGCTACGTGGAATATTCCCGTCACACGAAATATCATACAACGCTTCAGTAATTACCTCAGTGTGATACTGGTTGGGCCGCTGCTGCTATTTACTTCGGCGGGCATCACCGCATCATTTAATTCATCCACCGTCGTCAATACGTTTCTAGCAATCGAACCCTTTGGTACCATCCTGTTATTCCTTGGTGGGCTCACGCCATATATCCTCACCGCCACCTCATTTACACTGATCTATCTGCTGATACCAAATACAAAAGTTCAGTTTAAGTCTGCCCTATACGGCGCTATCGTTGCTACCATTTTATGGAAAATGATTGGTGCACTGTTTACCGCGTTCATCGTCGATTCAACAAACTACACTGCGGTCTACTCCAGTTTCGCTATCCTTATCATCTTTATGATCTGGATATACATCAGCTGGCTGATCATATTGACAGGCGCCTCGATTTCTTACTACCATCAAAATCCTGACCGTATCAGCGACAAGT
>DAOWFN010000097.1 GCA_030637945.1 Gammaproteobacteria bacterium | reverse complement strand
TGTCTTCAAGACGTGCTGCCAAAACTTCCATTTCTGCTGCTTGCTGTTGCGTAGATAAAAATAGCGCATTAGTCATCAGCACTACAGCTTCTTCACTTTCAGACTTTAAGGGGGTTTTCTCAAGCAAGGCATATGCCTGCTCATAAGCCTCTTCCTTCATCAGCAGTTTTGCAAAGGTAAGTTGTATACGCGAATTTTCCGGGTCGATAAAGATTAATTTATTTAAATCTTCAAATGCTTTTTCTTTGTCACCATTTTGATAATCAGCAACTGCTGCTGCCAGCGCCTTATCTGACTCACGCGCAAGATACTTATCGAGCATTTTTTTAAAACTATCGGGAGAGTCATAACCATGTATCTGATCAACCACCTCACCATTGATAAATAATTTTACGGTCGGCACACTATTAACGCCGCACTCATGCGCCAGTTGTTTTTCTTTATTGGTATCAATATTTACCAGCAGAAACTGGCCATTGTAATCATTTGCCAGTTTTTCGAGAACCGGCCACAGGCGTAGACAAGGACCGGCATTTTCAGCCCAATAATTCACCATAACAGGGCCTTTGTGTGAGTTACTCAGAACCGCCTCATTAAATTCTTTTCCAGTCACATCCAGAATGTATGCACTCACTCGCATACCCCTACCGAGCTGGCACGGCATCGTTTATAGTTTACCCAGGTTGTATCACTCAAAATTGCCTCCGTAAAAACGGCCTCCTCTATTTCAGCATCTCGAAAAGAGGCTTTGCTCAGGTCAGCTTTAGTAAAATCAGTGCTCTGACAATCTGTCCCATCAAGAACAGCTTTACTCAAATTTGCAGCAGTAAAATTTGCATCACTTAATCGTGCATCACTGAATACTGCCTTATACAGATTTGATCGCGTAAAGTTTGCGTTGCTCAAATCAGTGCTTTCAAAATTTGCGTTATTCAATCTGGCATCAACAAAATTCGTTGACGCTAGTCGTGCTTGATAAAAATTAGACCTGTTTGCCCTCACCCCGGAGAAATCAGCATGACTGAAGTCAGATCTACTCAGCCGGCTATTATCCAATATCGCTTTTCTAAAGCTAGCGCCTTTTGCTTTTACAGCAACCAGTCTCGCATTTGCCATCCTGGCACCGTCAAAGCGCGCATTCTCAAGTTTAGTGAAATTGAAATCAGCGTTACCCAGTCTCGCACCAGAAAAATCAGCATCGTTAAAGATAGCACCTGTGAAAACAGCATTAGATAAATCTTTGTTTTTCAAATCTATACCTGTGAAATCGCAATTTGCCCAATTGACAGCGGGCCGTGCCTCATCATCACAGGCGGAAAAAGCTGTGTTTATCCAAAAAATGCTTAAAAAAGCCAAAAATAGCCCTCTGAATAGCTTTTCTGACATGTTTTTTCTCATAAATTGACTAGAATTCTAAATGTTACTTTTTTCATATTAAACAATGATTTTACAGGGATTTTACATTGCAATGTTAACTATTAAACACATAATGAAATTATACGCACTTGTATTCACAGCTTTGACAGCCGCCTTAACGTTTGCATTGTATGCGACATTAGCGCACGCTGAAGCCAATCAAAGCTATAAACAAGAACCCATAACACCGATCCCACAAACAATCGAGGTCAATAAAGCAAAGGCTAAACTTGGTGAAACACTATTTTTTGATACCCGTTTGTCTAAAGGCGATACCATCTCATGCGCGACCTGCCATCAGCTTGAAGCCGGTGGCGATGACAATGTTGCGATGGGTATCTCTCTGGTATCTGATAAACATGTCATAAACACACCTACTATTTTTAATGCTCGATACAATTTTAGACAAAACTGGGATGGCTCAGCAAAAACACTGGGGGAGCAAATTGAAATGGTGATGGCCAACCATCATGAATTTAATAACCAATGGGACAATATCATTGCAAAACTTACCCAGGACAAGAAATTCAACAATGACTTTGTTGCCACGTATAAAGAAGGCATAACCAGAAAAAATATCACCGATGCCATTGTTGAGTATGAGAAAACATTGATCACACCAAATTCACGCTTTGACAACTACCTGAGAAATACAGGTGAAAGCCTGACTGAAACAGAGATCGAAGGTTATGAGTTGTTTAAAGAATTAGGATGCATCTCCTGTCACCAGGGAGTAAATGTCGGCGGTAACCTTTTCCAGAAATTTGGCATTTTTTACGACTACCTTGCTGAACGTGGCAACATAAACAGACAAGATTATGGGAAATTTAATGTCACAAATCGACAGATAGATAAATTTGTTTTCAAAGTTCCTTCATTAAGAAACGTCGCAGTCACAGCACCTTATCTACATGACGGCAGCGCACAGACGATCGAGGAAGCTATTAGTATCATGGGAAAAACACAGATTGGAAGAACCTTAACCGATAAAGAAATATCATTGATCAAATCATTTTTATATACCCTTACCGGCGAATACAAAAATAAATCACTGGATAAAACTTCATGATAAAAAGGAAATTAAATCACTGGATAGGCTTTGCTCTGCTGTTGGCGATCATAAGCTTCTTTTTTTATAAAAGTATTTTTACCGATACCTATCTGAACAAAACTCTTACAACGATAGAAGAGATACAGGGCCTGCAGGTACAGCTTCACCGTGACCTGCTACGCTATCGAAACAACCAGATCCAGGGCTATGACGTACTAAATGCAACTCTGACAAAGCTTAATGAAAATATAGTAAGTTTGAACGAACCCGGTACAAGGCATAATAAAATTGACATGGTGCCGGTTGAAAGTTTAAGAAACCTGATCAAGAATGAATCTCTGCTGGCTGAAGATTTTAAAACCCACCATTCCATTTTACAAAATTCATTATTTTATATATTCAATAAAAGCACAAAACTCTATTCAGAAGACCCCGTTTCAGAGCCAAAAAACAAATCACGGATAATCGCTGAACTGATTACTCTGCTTTTAGAATACAACGAAAATCCTGAGAGCCACATAGCTAACAAAATTTACCCGTTGATCGACAAGCTAAACAACAACCCCGATGTAGACACTAATTCCCTGATCAATCACAGCCTGATGATAATCGAGCGGTTACCTGAAATCGAAGGAATCTTATCTCAATTCAATTCCCTTAACGTCGAAAATCAGATCATCAAGATAAAAGACATAATCAGCGATTTAAAAAATAAACAGAGTAATGACATACAAACATTTAACCTACTACTGTTTCTCAGTACGATCTACCTGATCTTTTATATCGTCTATATCTTTGTTAATTTACAGAAACATAAAGAAGAATTATCCACTAGCAATATCAAATTAAGCGACGAGATAAGCCTGAGAGCAAAAACTGAAAAAGCGCTCTACCAGTTAGTAAGTATTGATAAAAACAGTAATAGTAAAGACGAAGACAGGATTCTATTTTTACTCAACGCCATATGCAAAGCACTTGATGTTGAATATGCCTACCTGACAAAATTTAACAATGCCAAAAACGTGGCTGAAATCATAGGACTACTCGATCATGGAATATATAGCAGTAACATTGCTTACCAGATAATAGATACACCGTGTGAAGAAGTTATAAAAAACGGGCGCCTCGTATACAACGATGATTTTTCTAATTACTTTCCAGACTGTGATCACACACTATTAAAAAATGCAGTTAGCTATATCGGGCTTAGCCTGAGCGACAAAAAAAATAAAGTTATTGGAATGATAGCGATCGGTAGTGATTCTCCCATAGCAGATACAAATCTAGCCGAAAACATATTAACAATAGCAACATCGCGCGCTGTTATCGAATTGGAACACCAGATCGAAATAAACAACAATAATCGCTATCAGCAGGGACTTTCACTTATTGATGACTGGATCGCGCGGTTAATCACTGAAGGTTATGATAAAAAAGCATTTTTCAAAAACATCTGTCATGCTGCGAAGGAAATAACCAACGCACAGATATCCGTTTTTCCTGTACTGCATAAAAATAAAGAACAATATAGCTTTCTATCTACCAGTGGTCTGGAATTTGATGACTTAAAAAACACCTACCACGACATCGAAGATGATAGCTTATTTGCCTGGCCAATACTAAACAACAAAAACCTGTTAATCAGTGATATTACTGCAGACCCCCGCGCTGAAACACAATTACCAAAAGAGTTTGCATGCAAATCTGCACTACTAACACCTGTGACTTTAAAAGGTGAAACCTACGGTGCTATAGCTGTTTTCAGGTCACACGATGATTTCGATCTTATCGATGAACAGCTGATGACACAATTTAGCCAAAGTGTACAGATGGCTATTATCAACATGCAGCTGGTAAACGACATTAAATCTGAACGCGAACGTGCAGAAGTAACACTGCACTCGATTGGTGATGCCGTGATCACCACAAATATCAATGGCAAGATAGAGTACATGAACCATATAGCTGAATCATTAACCTCCTGGTCACTCGAAGATGCTAAAAACAAATATATACAAGACGTGTTCCTGATCGAAGACATAGACACAGGTGAACCGATGCATGAGGTCGTGATGTCATGCCTTGAAGAAGGCATCACCATCAACAAAAGCATATTGAGCCTGCGTAATAAGAATGGCAATAAAAAAGATATCGAAAGTTCTATATCACCTATCCTGAAAACTTCAGGTAGTACGGAAGGCATAGTTATCGTATTCCATGACGAATCACAACGCCGCCAGCTTGAGAACAAAATAAAGTACCAGGCAGCACATGACCCGCTAACCGATCTTCTAAACAGAGACGCATTCGATGTCGAATTATCCAATCACGTCTATGGTGCGATTCATAATAATCAAAAACACGTATTATGCTACCTGGATCTGGATAGATTCAAACTTATCAATGATACAGCTGGGCACGGCGCAGGTGATCAATGCTTGATTCAGATCACCTCATTAATACAATCATGTATACGCAAACATGACATTTTAGGCCGATTAGGTGGTGATGAATTTGGATTACTATTACAAAACTGCAGCCACGAAAGCGCACTTAAAATTTCCAACAATATCGCCAAGACCATATCTGAAATGGGATTTAACTGGGACGGCTGCAACTATAACCTTGGCGTCAGCATCGGCATTAACCCACTTAACAAAAACACAGTAGACGCTACCGATGCAATCAGGAAAGCTGACCTGGCCTGCTATACAGCAAAAGACCAGGGACGTGGGCAAGTTTACGTATATGAAGAACAGGACAGTGAACTCATTCGACGTGAAGAAGAAAGTTATTGGGCCACGCGCATCAAAAAAGCAATAAAAGATAATAGATTACGACTATACGCTCAACCTATCGTTTCATTAAAAAATAATAATCCGCATAAACGTCATTATGAAATCCTTGTTAGATTATTAGACGAAGACAATAATATCGTACAGCCTAATGCATTTATACCTGCTGCAGAACGTTACAACCTGATGATCTCAGTTGATCGGAAAATTATCTTTGAAACCTTTAAGTTCATCAACAGACACGCCGAAGAAGACATCAACAACACACATTACTCTATTAATTTATCTGGCAACACATTAGGCGATGAGCACATAACTGACTACATCAATAACACAGCTGAGAAATTTGAAATTGACAAGAAAACAATATGTTTCGAAATCACTGAAACAACAGCGGTAAAAAATCTTCAACAGGCAAAAAGCCTCATTAAGAAATTAAAACTTGTTGGCTTTAAATTTGCGCTAGATGATTTTGGCAGTGGCTTATCATCCTTTCAATATCTCAAGAACCTGCCTGTCGACTATCTCAAAATTGACGGTAGCTTTGTTGCTGATATGGTTAACAATAATATCGACCACGCGATGGTTTCAGCTATTAACGAAGTCGGTCATGTGATGGGAATCGAAACAATCGCGGAATATGTTGAGAATGAACAGATCATCAAAAAACTGCAAGACATGAACGTTGACTACGGCCAAGGCTACGGCATAGAACAGCCAAAACCGTTAGAAGAAACGCTTTCTAGCAATAACGATTCGGACTCACCTGCGCTTAAGATCGTTTACAATAAATCTCGAAGGACTTAAATAATCTAATACAGCTTTACTTACAGATACAGGTTCACCTACTATTTGCGCAGCGATCACTTCCGCACTGAGAAAACTACTGGTGAAACCACGCGACCCATGGGCAGCAGTAATATATAAACCGTTCAAATAGTCAGCCGAACTATAAGTTTTATGCTTTCTCCCATGACTTATGTCAGCATATTCTTCGTCATAAAATTTCCGGTCAGGCACAGCACCAACAATGGCCACCCTATCCTTAGACATCGCACGAAAACCTACCCAGGCATTACAAATAGCATCCTTATCGAACATCCCATGATAGAGTCTATCCAGTGATGCAAGCAGAGCCTTATTATCATCACCGTCGATATCTACACTACGATTATCACGAGAATACGTCGCACCAAGATAATGCCTCCCATGAATTGACGGCGTGATATAAATACCCGAATTTATAGCTGTTTTAATTTTTAGCGATTCATCATTATTTGTTAATTCTGCAACCTGTCCACGTATTCTTTCAACAGGCATTTTTGGCTCTAAACCACAATCATTGACATTATTTCCATTCGCGATAACTAATACATCCGTCTCATCGACTAGTGAGTCGTTCGACAGACAACGCCATTTACCCTTTAAATATTTAATGTCATCGATTTCAGCATGAAGAAAACTTAACTGATTACTGCATTCCCGGACAAGAACATCACACAAAATTTTCGGTAACACCACACCCGCTGACGGATATTTAATAAATATTTCCGTCTTGTCACACGATGACAACTTATCTTCTTGAATTGTTAGGTCAGCTCTAGATACAAAACCATCATTGAAGCCAAATTTATCTATTATCTCTGAAAACCTTTTCTCATTGATTAATTGTTGCAAACCATTATCAAACCAGAATTTATCTCTATATTTACTTTGCAACGACTTTAATATATATAAGGAATAGCAATATGCAGCAATATAAAACTCCATATCAACATCATTATTAACGGACAAACGTGGATAAATAATTGCAGCCGGGTTAGCTGAAGCTTCCTCAGCAACACCACTGTGCCTGTCAATTACTGTTACAGACCATCCACGTTTAATTAATGAATAAGCTACGCTAAGGCCCGCAATACCCGCACCTATCACTGTCGCTCTCCTGGTTTCAGTATCAGGAACATCCGGCGCATTAAACCAGGGCTTATCAGTAAATTTATATGTGTCCTGCGAATTTTTAACGAGTCTAGCGACCAGCATCTCACGCTTCTTACCAAAGCCAGGTACTTTCTCAACATCAAAACCGGACTTTTGTAGGTTTCTTTTTACAAACCCTGCAGAGGTATATGTACTACACGTTGTATCTCTGTGACTATTTTGGGAAAGTTTTTCAAACAGCTGAGTAGACCACATATCAGGATTTTTTTCCGGCGAAAAACCGTCAAGAAACCATGCATCGACATTGTAATGCTCGTTCTTTAATGCCTCGTACGCATCCATAAATTTATAATGTATGACGACACGATTATCAAATAGATGACGGCTATGAGAACCCTTTACAGCAGGAGGATAAACAGCGATTAATTCATCACAATAACTTTTTAATTCCGGGTATCTTGAAATAAGCTCGACGATCGCATCTGGCGAAAGCGGGTACTTTTCCAGCGCGATATAATGCAGACACTTATCCTGCCCGTACTCAGCAAGGTGACGCAGCCATTCACGTATCGTTAATAAACAGTTCAGCCCGCTACCGAACCCAAGCTCTGCAATAACAAACTTACTCGCACTACCCCAGCGTCCAGGCAAACCATTATTTTTAAAAAATACATGATTAAATTCACTTTCACCAGAAATGCTCTCACTCTCGTCTGATGAATAATAAATATCTTCAAACATCTCGCTATATGGCTGACCATTACGCCAGATTAAATTCGTATACTGCATATAAGGTCGAGAAAAGGTAAAATAGGAAGCTAATTTTAAGCCTGTTACTTTAAATTCACCATCATAATATGCAATTAACTAACAATCTCACAGATAAAGTCATCCTTATTACTGGCGCCAGTGACGGTATAGGTAAATCAACGGCCATTGAATGCGCCGGACAAGGTGCAACAGTCATCATACATGGCAAAACATTGCCTAAACTTGAAGCCCTGTACGATGAAATAGTCAGTGCTGGACACACCAGACCTGTCATCTACCCACTCGATTATGAAAAAATGACACCTGAAGACTGTGACACCTTAAATGATGTCATACACAAAGAGTTTGGCAAACTGGATGGCTTATTCAACAATGCTGGCTGGCTGGGTGCAGCCTCCCCTATCCAGCAATATGACCTAAAGCTCTGGCACCGTGTTATGCAAATAAACTTAAACGCCACTTTCATGCTGACACAAGCATGTATCCCACTACTAAATAATAAACAAAGCAGCTCTATTGTTTTTACTCTGGATGATAAAAACACTGCATATTGGGGTGCGTATGGCGTCGCCAAAGCCGGATTAAGAACGTTCATGGAAATCCTGGCCGATGAACTCGATAACACAAAAATAAACGTTAAAGGACTGGATCCCGGTAAAGTCAGAACCAACTTTAGAACACGCGCGTTTCCTGCAGAGGATCCGACGACACATGCTAAACCAGATGACGTCGCAAAGGTTGCCGCTTATTTACTAAGCGAAGACGGCAATAACATCAACGATACATCGTCACACGGAAAAACATTTCAACTTGATGATTTACTCTCTATCGTTAGGGAGCCTCTGATTAATTCTGAATGAAGTAAATTGTGCGCTGAATCATTCAGATTCAAGGCGTGAAACGCACGTAATAGCTGGCTATTGCGAAGTTTTACAACGCTGAAGATGGATGATTCAGTGCGCAAGATACGATTTCACGAATTGATCAGAGGTTCCTTAGATAAAGAACCTCAAATTAAACAGACTCGGAATCGTCTACCAGAACTCTGTCGAAAACCGGTTTGACCAAAACGAGAAAATACGCCGTCGCAATGCCTGCTGAGCCAAATACCATACACATCACCATGATCTGATATCTAGCAGCAATAAGTGGTGATACGCCAGACAAGATCTGCCCTGTCATCATACCCGGCAACGAGACAAGACCTACGGCGAACAAGGAATTAATGACCGGAATAAGAGACGATTGCAGTGCAATCTTTCTCGCAACATCATAGGAAACATCTCTATCGATTTCCGCATTTAAACGCTCAGCCGCAAGGCTGACACTGTTCATTGAATTTGCAAATATCATCCCGGCTATAGGGATCACTGATTGAGGGGAATACCATGGGTCCAGCGCTAATACCCCTTGTGTGATCAACAACAAAGTAAAACCACCGCCAACCGTTATTGATACAAAAGCATGTTTGTATAATTCAAGCCTTCTTTCAGCAACCGTTCCCAACGCGATCCAACTGGATGAAAAAACCATCACAGCCAATATGATTAACACAACTCCTGAGTTATCAGATTCAAAAATATATGTTAAAAAATAACCTATGAGCAACAGTTGAACCAGCATACGGGAAACTGCATATATAGCATTAGTTGATTTTAATGACCATTTAAACAGGATGACTATCGTTATCAACGCGGGAATAAAAGCAAGCGATAAGTTAATCAGTGGTATTGTTTCAAGCGATTCATTCATGATTGATTATTTGGTACAGGAGTAATATTAATGAGATAATTTCAACAGTGGCAACCATAGACACTCGTCATACCGGCGTGTTTTTAGCCGGTATCCATCTTGCAGGATAAAGATTACCAGATAGTTTTCTGCAATATTAAACATAGATTCCGGCTAAAAACACGCCGGAATGACGTAACTGGTATAACTTTAACTATTCCATCAAGTTAACTTCGATACCCTGCTCGCGCAAGTGCTCGGCGCGTTTATCGATATAACGCTGGAAGTTACTTTGTGTTTTATATGAATCAGAAGCCACATAATCCATTACCGACTGCGTATGGAATGCTTTCAGATATGCATCTGTTCGAAATACTTCATCACCGTCATTATCAAAAAAAATCAGGCTGGGCGCATATTTCACATCGAGTTTCTTAGCCCAGTCACGGATTTTCATTTTCTCACCCGAAGGCGTGGCAATGACTTGGTCCGACCACATATCTAATACGACGACTTTAAATCGTGACAACTGCTCGATACTGTCCTTGCGCTTTAATATATCTAGATGTAACTCATCACAGGTATTGCATTTTCTTTGTTCAAACATGACCAGGAGATGCTTCTCCTCAACGTTATTCGATCCCTGAGACAGATTAGCCGCTGATGCAACACTATTGATATCATCATGCAGACGACCTGTAGATGGTTGTGGATTAACTGTTTCCATATAATCCTGATAACTTAAGTTTGCCTCCTGTTTTTCACCGACATAATCCAATAGCGCACTGAATTTTTCCGGCGGATAATAACCATTGGCGCGAAACACGATTTTGTTATCTTCGCTAAAAAACAACAGGGTTGGTGTGTATTGAACTTTTAGTGCTTCGGCAAACTCTTTTTCTGTGTAAGTTTTATCACCCACGGTAACTTCCTTATCTCCCCACAGGTTAATGCTGACCACATCAAAATATTTTTTCGCTTTATCTGCAATCTCTCGCTGAGAAAAATTCTCCTGCAGTAATTTTTTGCAATAAGGACAGCCATCCTGATAATAATAAATCATCAAACGTTTATTGTTATCAGCAGCATCCTCGATATCTTCAAACAGATCTAGAAAAGACACTTTAAACCAGGCGGGATGTTCTTCGTGACCGGGATTCACCATACCGGCACTTAGCTCGCCTTCGGTTTTCGCGCTGACAATCGATAAGCTGGATAGTGAAATGAGAAGCACGCAAAATAAGATTTTTAATAAATTAATTACTTTCATCGCTCCTCCAGGTAAAAAATTAATTACGCGGGATGGGCATGATTTTTTGCCCACGTATGACATTAAGAGTTTGACGGAACGCGTGGGCAAAAAACTATGCCCAAACTACATCAGCGTTTTCTCTTTACTTTTGATTTTACTGACTTTGCATCCTTTCTCAAGCCGCCCTTGTTGCTCTGACCTGTTCGGGATTGCGAAGTTCTAGCGGGTTTAGCTTTGCTACCACTGCCATATAAATGTTGTTTGATCGATGTGTTTTTAGCTTTTTTTCTTATCTGACTGGCTATTTCGTCACGTGATTCTGGCCATTCAAGCCTTACGTCTGCAAATAATGACTTTATTTCATCAAGCGTTAACTCTATCTTTCTGCCTACTTTCAGGTCGCGCGGTAAAACAATATTTCCATACCGTACACGCGTTAATCGGCTCACCCTCACATCCTGTGATTGCCAGAGACGGCGCACTTCTCGATTTTTTCCTTCCTTGATAATGACATGATACCAATGGTTTGAACCTTGCCCACCACTATCAATAATCTGATCAAATTTAAGCAGGCCATCTTCCAGCTCAACGCCTTTTAATAAATTTTTAATCATGTCTTTGGTGACTTCACCATGGACTCTGACGGCATATTCACGTTCGATTTCACTGGAGGGGTGCATCAGATGATTCGCCAGCTCGCCATAATTGGTAAACAACAATAAGCCACTTGAATTAATATCTAATCGACCAACACTAATCCACCGCCCGTCTTTTAATCTACCTATACTCTGAAAAACGGTCTTTCTGCCTTCTTCGTCTTTCTGGGTGCAGATCTCACCTTCCGGTTTATTGTAAATAAGAACACGGATACGATTAACATCAGATTTGATGACTACGCGGCGTTTGCCTACATTAACTTTGTCGCCTTCAGAGACATGGTCGCCCAATTTTGCGAGCTGTCCATTGATACGAATTTTTTCTTCGCCGATCAGGCGTTCGATTTCACGACGAGAACCGTAACCCATTCGTGCCAGGGCTTTCTGCACGCGTTCTTGTGACATGATTCAGTAATCCAGGATGAAGATGAAGGAGATATAATTATTTATGTTAAGACTTATCAAACATTAAAAACTTGTTTTTCAGTCTCGAGCATCTGTTCAGATTCATCGGCTTCAGATGTTTCCGCTTCAACAACATCGTCAGAGCCAACTTCACTAGATTCTTCTGCAAGAGTATCTTCGCTGACAGATTCCTCAATATCCGCCGCCGAAGATTCTATGTTATTTTCGTCAGGATCGTTTTCATTCTGGCCTGAATCTTCATCAGCAGTACCAGCTTGTTCATGCTCGTCGAGTGCAAGCTCAGGATGAATACTATCTAAATCTTTTATCTCTGCCAGTGTCGGCAATTGATCAAGAGACTTGAGATTAAAGTAATCTAAAAATTCTTTCGTTGTACCGTATAGCGTTGGCTTACCTGGCACGTCTTTATGACCCAGCACCTTGATCCAGTTACGCTCCAGTAATGTTTTCATGATATTTGAACTAACGCTCACACCACGAACCTCTTCGATCTCACCACGTGTTACCGGCTGACGATACGCGATAAGTGCCATAGTTTCCAACAGCGCGCGCGTATACCGAGCAGGCCTCTCTTCCCATAAACGTCCAACCCAGGTTGCGTATTCCTGCTTCACCTGTAGACGGAAACCACTAGCTACCTGCTTTAATTCATAACCACGTGTTTCGTAATCATTCTCCATCTCATGCAATGCTTTACGGATCTCATCGCGTGTTGGCCGCTCTTCATCAAGCTCGAACAAACCTTCCATATGAATCACTGTTAGAGCTCGATCAGCTCCTAGTAAAACTGCTTCAAGAATATTTTTGAGTTTGTTTATTTCCATGATGTGTTCTCTTATTATTGTAAGCCACTGCTGTTATTATTTTTCATCATCATTTTTCTCACTACTGTATGAGCCTGCATCCGAACCAGCCGTTTTTAAATGAATAGGCGCAAACGCTTCTGACTGCACCAGGTCAATTAACTGTTCTTTAACCAGTTCAAGTATCGCCAACAAGGTAACCACGACACCGCGACGACCTTCCTCGATGGTAAATAGACTAGTGTAATCGGTAAAACCATCTGAACTAATCGCACTCAACACATTGCTCATGCGTTCACGGACAGATAATGCTTCACGTTGAATATGATGGTGCGTATACATATCGGCTCTTGACATAGCATCTTTAAATGCAAACAGGACATCGCGCAGATCAACTTCAGGCACCGGTTTATCCTGATGTATTTCAGGCAATTCGACATCGGTTAGATGGATCTCACGATTAACACGCGGCAGCTCATCGATATCCTTTGCTGCTGTTTTAAATCGCTCATACTCCTGCAGACGACGGATTAATTCTGCACGCGGGTCATCTTCATCTTCACTCTCCGCAGGTCGGGGTAACAACATACGAGATTTGATCTCAGCCAGCATCGCTGCCATCAATAGATACTCTGCTGCCAACTCGATTTTTAAATTTTGCATCAGATCGATGTAGTGCATGTACTGACGAGTCGTCTCTTCCAGAGGAATATCCAGAATATCAATGTTTTGCCGCTTGATAAGATAAAGCAGCAGATCAAGTGGCCCTTCAAAGGCTTCAAGAATAACTTCCAGCGCATCAGGTGGAATGTATAGATCTTGTGGAACAACGGTTAGTGGTTCACCCTGGATTAAAGCAAAAGGCAGTTCTCCCTGACCTGCAGCCTGATTCGCTACTTTTCCAACAGTTTTAGTGACAGCCTGATCTTGCTTGCCGGTACTTACGTCTGCCTGATCAACCTGCGCAGAATTTAATTCTTCAGCCAGTTTCTCGTGTTGTTGTGTTTCTTGAATGTCCGGGTTTGCCATATTATTTAATCGTATTCACCAGGGGCGCCTCTAACTTCAGATCGTAACCTTAAATTGTGACCTGAAAATCACTTATGAGTAACTACCTGCTTACTTACAGGTATGCAATACCCATCGCTTTCCTAACATCTTCGAGTGTATCACGAGCGACCTCTCTTGCGGCTTCATTTCCTTCTTCAATTATCGCTTTAACGGCTGACACATCCTCTTCGTACTCTTTTGCCCTTTCCTGCATCGGTTTTAACTCAGCAATCACCGATTCAATAATTGGCTGTTTACACTCTACACAACCAATCGACGCATTTCTACAGCCGTTTTGCACCCACTCACGGGTGTTATCATCTGAATAAACTTCGTGAAACTGCCATACCGGACATTTAGCAGGATCCCCAGGATCGTTGCGGCGCACTCTGGCTGGATCCGTTGGCATGGTACGCAGTTTCCTCGTGACCGTATCCGTATCATCACGCAAAGCAATCGTATTATTATATGATTTGGACATTTTTTGTCCATCAAGACCCGGCATTTTTGATGCGGGCGTCAACAATGCCTGTGGCTCGGGCAATATAATCTTTCCAGAGCCCTCGAGGTAACCAAACAGGCGTTCTTTATCACCTATCGAAATATTCTGTTGCGAACCCAGTAATGCATGCGCTACGCTCAATGCCTCAGCATCGCCTTTTTCC
>DAOWFN010000003.1 GCA_030637945.1 Gammaproteobacteria bacterium | reverse complement strand
GGCAGGCCACTGCGGTGGACGCGCTTGATGGTGTATTGACTGCTATCCCTGATATTAATAATCAATTCAGACCTGGAAGAACTATGGTTTTCTGGTCCGCTAAAGATGTTGCGGGAAATACGGGTTTTGCAGTACAGGTTGTTAATGTGATCCCTATGGTTGAAATAGCAAAAAATCAACGCAGTGCTGAAGGTTATGTTGGCGATTTTAAAATTTCACTTAATGGTGGCGCTGTTCAGTATCCAGTAAGTATTCCATATTTTGTTAGCGGTACAGCATCTACAGATGGAAGCGACCATGTGCTTGCCAGTGCTACCGCAGTGATTGAAGAGCCAATATCTGGTGAAGTTCCTGAGGTCATTATCCCATTTTTTATATTTAATGATGGGGTAGTAGAGGGAACAGAGACTATAGTTGTTTCATTGGGTACACCAGTAAATGCGGTATTAGGGTTGAATAAAGTACATACTATAGAGATTGTTGAAGATAATGTTGCGCCAATGGTAGATCTTAATGCAGTACAGGCGATAGTGGGTGATACATTATTGGTAGATCAAGTTAGCGGTAATGCGATTGTTAGAGCAAGTGTCATTGATCCAAACATCGGTGATACGCATAGCTATGACTGGAGTCGTACTGATAATGCTGTTACGGAGATAGATAATGGTGAGGTTGAAAACTTTGTTTTTGATCCGACTTTATTAACGCCCGGCACTTATACTTTCCGTGTTTCAGTGAGTGACGGAACGGAGAGTGTTGTGAATGCGCTGACATTGAAAGTTTTATCATCACAGCCTGTGCTTAGTACTGGAGATGCTGACAGGGATGGCACAAATAATATTACCGAAGGGTTTGGTGACACGGATAATGATGGTATTGACGATTAACTCGATGCTATTCAGGCGAGCAATGTGATACAGGTATTTACGGTTACATCTGATCAGTTTATTGTACAAACTGAAGCTGGACTGAAACTATCTCTAGGTGATATTGCGTTTGAAGCTGGTCTGAATCGCGTGCTCGTTTCAGAAAACGATATTATTACTTATGGTTTCGGCGGTAATTTAGCTGTAGACGAAGTTGAAAATGTGGGTGGGTATTTTGACTTCACCGTATCCGGACTTCCAGTTGCAGGGCAATCAGTGCAAGTTGTGGTACCTCTGCTGGAACAGATGCCTAGAATTCCTGTTTATAGAAAATTAACTTCGACAGGCTGGCAGGATTTTGTTAAAGACGAAAATAATAGCGTCGAGTCTGCTGCAGGTGCAGAAGGCTATTGTCCACCACCGGGTGATCCTGTCTATCAACCCGGGTTAAACCAGGGACATTGGTGTATACAATTGACCATAGAAGACGGTGGGCCAAATGATAATGATGGAACAGCAAACAACAGCATTACTAATCCAGGTGGTGTTGCTAGGTTTTTGACAGATGTAAGTGTCACAAGTAGTGGCGGTGGCGGTGGTGCGACGAATCCATTGCTATTAGTGTTAAGTTTGTTTGTACTTTTGTGCTTTAGAAATATAAAACATTTAGAGAGACAGGCTGCATGATTAAGAAGTTAGAGGGGTTGCTTGTTGGGCTACTAAGTTGTACATCTGCATTAGCTGGGAATATTGTTGTTGGCGGTAGTGTAGGAGTTGCGACAGGCGGGGAAGATGTTGCTTCTTTGAATAATCAACTTCTGGAAAATGGTTTTACTGCAACGGCCAGTACTAGTGGAGATATTCGAACAGCATGGAAAGCATCTGTTGGCTATCATTTTGATTCAAAATGGGGTGTAGACCTCGCATATATAGATTTAGGCGAGGCAACGGTTAGTTTTAGCGGTATAGAAGTCCCTATTGACGTGTTATTAGATGGTATTGGAGACATTCACCCAAGAACGGCGCAAGGCGTTAAATTGTCCGCCTTATATCAATACCAAATCAATAAGAGTATGCATATCCAGGGTATGTTGGGTATTTTTGATTGGGATGCATCATATAATCTGGGTGGTGTTGATGCGAATGGCGATCGGGTTGGGATTAAGGTTAATCAAGAGGGTTCTGATGTTACAGCAGGTCTCGGTTTAGTTCATAGGCTCACCAATAACATGTCATGGCATCTGGATTGGGATTTTTACGAAATTGACAGTGAGCCAGTCAATGTATTTTCTTTTGGTCTGTCTTACAAGCTTAATCTGTTCTAATCTCCTGGATCATTGGTTCCTGTAGCTTATTGCAAGCAAGTTTTGAGTGTTTACTGTGTTAGTCATCGCCGGCAACGCTGCCGCTTATGCCAGCCTACAAAGAGCAACCTACACTGTAGGCCTGTATAAGGCATTACCGTTGCAGGCAGAGTTCTAAATGTCTGTACTAGTTCCTGTAGCTTATTACAAGTAAGTTTTGAATGTTTACTGTTTAGTCATCGCCGGCAACGCTGCCGCTTATGCCAGCCTACAAAGAGCAACCTACACTGTAGGCCTGCATAAGGCTTTGCCGTTGCAGGCAGAGTGCTAAATGTCCATAGTAGTTGAGTCTATTTTTTGCTGACGGATTTGCTGTGGTTGTTTTTTATTAACGCGATAGCCTCAACAACCTCGTCATAAGCATGACGGGAAATCTCATCCCGTGTTCTTCCTGAGCTATTAATGGGTTCTAGATAGTGTACTTCAACATCGATACAAGGCGTTCGAAAAATTAAGTTAGCGGATTCCCCAATAGTTGTTCTTCCAAGAAAAAGTGTCACCGGATTTATTTCCGTCTGTTGTGTGTCTGGATTAAAAACAGGGTAGAAAATAGCTACAGGCTGCACCATCGCGTGTGCATCGATAGCGCTCTGCATCATGCGGCTGTGGAATTTCTTTATATGTCCGTCGGTAGTCGTACCTTCTGCAAAAATCAGGCTATTATGTTGCTGATTTAAAACTGCGGTAATCTCACTGCTGGCATCTGATGCGGATTCTTTATTGCCTCGGTGGATATATAAAGTGCCGGCACGAGTTGCCAGCCAGCCTAGTACAGGCATGGTTTTTACTTCGCGTTTAGATAAAAAATGTACTGGCGTTAAGCTGCCGAGGATAAGGATATCAAGCCATGAGATATGGTTGGTAACAAACAATGTTTTTTCGGAAAGTGCACGGCCGTATGTTTTTATTCTGACGCCAAATAAACGAGTGACGATGCCGAGCCAGGTGGTAATTATCGTACTGCTAAGACCACGTGCCGGGGTCAAACCCCTTAAAAAAATGATGGTCAGTGCCATACCGATCATTATTAATAGAATAAGCATTATCCATCGGTAAGATTTTCTTAGTGCTGACATTGTTATGGTAACTCACGACTGTTCCGCTAAAAATAAAAAGTGCCTACGCGTATACTGTCATACCGACACGTTGTTAGTCGGTATCCATCCCTCAGACTTAAGCCGTCTTGAGAGCTTTGCAATTATTGAGCATGGATTCCGGTTACGAACATACCGGAATGACGGAGCTTATTTGTAGTAATTAATAATTAAGTCTTCATCAGTCAAAGCGCATAGATAGGTCAACCGCTTTTATATCTTTGGTTAAGGCACCGGTAGAAATGAAGTTAACACCGGTTTTGGCGATCTCATTAATATTTTCAAGCGTGATATTTCCAGAAGCCTCGCTAATAATTTTTCCGTTACAAATATCCACAGCTTGTTTTAATGTTTCGATATCAAAGTTGTCTAGTAGTACTCTATCTGTACCAGCATCGATAGCCTGCTGTAATTCATCAAGGTTTTCGACCTCGACTTCGATATTTAACTCAGGATTGTAAAAACGCGCTTCATCTATCGCGTTTTTTATGCCCTGGCATGCATGGATGTGATTCTCTTTTATTAAAAAAGCATCAAACAAACCGAGCCGATGATTTTCACAACCGCCACATGAGACGGCATATTTCTGTGCCATGCGTAAGCCAGGAATTGTTTTACGAGTATCCAGAATTTTCGTGCCCGTATCTTTTACTGCAGTGGCGTATTTTTTTGATAGCGTCGCCGTTGCTGATAATGTTTGAACGAAGTTCAGCGCGGTGCGTTCACCGGTGACAATGTTTTGTGATGAACCGCTTAAGGTGCAGATGACCTGTCCGGCTTCAATGTTGTCGCCATCATCGACAGACCAGTCGATTAATATCTCGTCATCGAGCTGTCGATAGGTTTCCTCGAACCAGTCAAGGCCGCAAAAGACACAGTCTTCGCGACTGATGACAGTCGCCAGAGAAATATTGTCCTGAGGGATTAATTCTGCGGTTATATCTCCTTCACCGATATCTTCCTTTAGCGCATTGAAAACATTTTCTTCTATGATGCTTTGTGGAACGTGTAATAGTGTCATAAATTAAAATGCTGCAGCGTTAATCCTGGTCGGTATGGATTTTACAGTTACTCGATAGCGCCAAGATGTTTACAGAGAACTTTTGAATTCCGCTGTAAATTATACAGTGACTTTTTCTCGATAGGTAAATCATCAAGCGGGCATTCAGCAAAACCACGTTCGATGAACCAGTGCATGGTTTGTGTGGTAAGGGTAAAAAGTTTTTTCATGTGCTGTTTTCTTGCCTGCCACTCGACGTGCTGCATCAGATCATCACCTCGACCGTGTACCTGGTAATCCTGATGCACGGCAAGGCATGCAAGCTCTGCACATTTTTCTTCGTCAAATAAAAATAGAGCAGCACAGGCGATGATCATGCCGTCACGTTCGATAACAGTGAAGTTATTGATGTCCAATTCCAGTTGTTCACGAGAACGTTTAACCAGAACGCCTTCATTTTCGAGTGGTGATATAAGTTCCATGATGCCGCCGATGTCTTCGATGCTTGCTGTTCGTATGCCTTCATAGTTGTCGGCAGTTACCAGTGTTCCTATGCCATCACGGGTGTACAGTTCCTGTAATAAAGCGCCATCTGTTTGTCTGCTGACCAGATGCACACGACGAACACCGCCACGACATGCCTGTGCTGCATTGTGTAGGTGTGCCTGAGTGTCTTTACCCGCGTCTAAATCATTTTCAGAGCAGTGTTTCTTTAGCCAGGATTCAGCTTGCGGCAGATTTAATTGTTGCAGCAAATCCCCCTTTTTACTGGTGACGCCATTGTTTTCCATAATAAATATTAGCTTGTCAGCATTTAGCGCGATGGCTGTATTTGTTGCGACATCTTCAGCGCGCAGATTAAATGTTTCACCGCTTGGTGAATAACCGATAGGTGAAATTAGCACGACATTATTGTTAACCAGGTGCTGGTTGATGGCATCGCTGTCGACATTACGTACATTGCCAGTCTGGCAATAATCGACACCATTGTGAATACCGTAAGGTTGTGCGGTGATGAAGTTACCAGACACGACACGTATAGAGGCGCCGGCCATCGGTGTGTTGGGCAGCCCCATAGAGAGTTGCGCTTCGATGCGCATACGCACCTGGCCGACGGCTTGTTCTACGGCAGGCATATGTTCGCTTAACGTAATGCGCATATTATCGGTAAATTTTGAATCGATATCAGATTCACTTAATAATCGTTTTATCTGTGGGCGTGCGCCATGAACGAGTATGACGCGCACACCAAGACTGCCTAATAATGCGACATCGTGAATCAGGTGTGCAAAACTTTTATCCTCGACGGCTTCACCGCCAAAAAGGATGACGAAGGTACGTCCACGGTGAGCGTGGATGTACGGCGCCGACTGCCTGAACCAGCTGACGTGATCCTTATTTATGATGTCCTGATTGTTCGTTTTTTTATCCACTATCGGGTCTCATTGTTTCTTTTGTAACAGTATATCTAGAGTAGCTCCATATATGTGTATTTAATATAGGGCACTACACTGGTAATATACGCGATTCTCTTATCTCTTCAATCGGTAAATCGCAAGTTTTTACAGATTAGATTTCAAATATTCATAAGTATTATAGAAGGTTAGTGGTATGGCAAACGATAAAACACGTAAATTTTCATCAATCATCGTTGACGGTGTAGCACAGGCACCAAGTCGTGCGATGCTGCATGCTGTTGGTTTCACAGACAGCGATTTTAAAAAGCCGCAGGTTGGTATCGCTTCGACCTGGAGTATGGTGACACCTTGTAATATGCACATCAATAAGCTGGCTGAAGATGCAGCGAAGGGCGCAGATGCAGCGGGTGGTAAGAGTATTATTTTCAATACCATTACTGTGTCTGACGGTATTTCCATGGGTACACCGGGTATGCGTTATTCCTTAGTGTCGCGTGAAGTCATCGCGGATTCGATTGAGACAGTTACCGGTGCGCAGGGTTTTGATGGTGTGGTTGCTATCGGCGGCTGTGACAAGAACATGCCGGG
>DAOWFN010000029.1 GCA_030637945.1 Gammaproteobacteria bacterium | reverse complement strand
TGGCAGGATGGGATTTTCAGAGAGGAGCTGGAAGTTTTCAAAAAACGACTGGATCTACGTCTGGTGCATGTATTAACCGAACCGCCGCCTGATTGGAGAGGTGAATCCGGCTTTATTACACAGCAGCTATTGCAGAAGGTTCTCGCCGATGATGCGCAAAACTACGAGTATTTTCTGTGCGGACCCAGACCTATGAGTGAAACAGTGCAACAGGGGTTGCGTGATTTAAAGGTGCCGCTGGGCCAGATTCATTTCGAACTCTTCGATATGGTATAGGGGTAAGTTATTATGCGCGAAAAATGGGCCAGACGAATCGCACTACTCACTGGACTGCTGGTACTACTGCTGGCGCTCACATTTGCCTTTATCCAAAATCCGACTGAAACTCCTGTCATCACAGAAAGCAGGGAACAGTCTCCTTCCACCAAACAACAGGAATTCATCGGTATTGATCTGAAACGCATTGAAGCTGGGCAACAGATTTATAAACAGCAAACCTGTGCACGTTGTCATTCTATAGCCGGGCAAGGCAATCCTCATAATTCACTGGATGGTGTTGGTGCAAGACGCACCGCTTTAGAGTTGCGTGACTGGATTATTGGGGCGGATGCGTTGCAGGGAGAGCTTCCTGCGTACGCCACAAAGTTGAAGCAGAGGTATAGAGAACTCCCGAGTGATGACCTTGATGCCCTGGTCATCTACATGCAAAGTTTACGCTTTTAAATGAGAAGCCAATTATGAATATTGAATATTTGACTGATATTATCATTCTGCTTGCAGCGGCAGTGATTGCTGTGCCTTTGTTTCAATCTCTGGGTCTTGGTGCAATACCGGGATTTTTGGTTGCCGGGGTGGTGTTAGGACCGTCTGGGCTAGGCTATATTGAGGATTTTGATGAGATAGCACATCTTGCTGAGTTAGGTGTTGTACTGCTGTTATTTGTCATCGGCATAGAAATAAACCCAGGCCGTCTCTGGAAAATGAAAGACCTGGTGTTAGGGCTTGGCTCGCTTCAGGTACTAATAACCGGTGGCGTGACAACGATCGCGGTACACGAACTGCTTGGCACCTCGTGGGAAATTTCACTTTTAATTGGCTCAGCATTAGCCCTTTCCTCAACGGCTTTTGTGCTCCAGCTGTTGACTGAAAGAAAGGCGCTGTCTACAGAATACGGAAAAACGTCTGTTGCGGTATTACTGTTACAGGACCTGGCGGTGGTGCCACTGCTGGCTTTTGTTTCTTTGATTGCAGCACCGGAGTTAACCTTTGCAGAGGATATCTTTTATGCCCTGGCTGAAGCACTGGTCATTCTCGTGCTCATCATTGTTACCACCCGCTATATTCTAAATCCTCTGCTTAACATGCTGGTCCGCTTTGGTTCACCTGAGATATTTACGGCATCAGCTTTATTGCTGGTACTGGGTTCAGCGTTAGCCATGGAAAATATTGGATTATCGATGGCGATGGGGGCATTTATCGCGGGTCTGTTAATTGCCGATTCATCTTATCGCCACCAGATCATTGCTGAAATTCAGCCGTTTCGCGGTCTATTGCTTGGTCTATTTTTCATGACCATGGGTATGTCATTAAACCTTGGCCGTTTCCTGGAGAATCCACTTGAGCTTATAGCTATGGTTATCGCATTAATGGCCGTTAAGTTCATTGTCCTGTGGCCATTGTCATTTCTGTTTGGCGTAGGGGGTAAAGCATCTATTTCGGTCTCCTTACTGCTGGCTCAAGGTGGTGAATTTGCTCTCGTCCTGTTTGCCCTGGCGAAGGGCCTGGGATTGCTGGATGCAATTTTATTTCAACATCTTTTGATCGTTGTCCTATTGAGTATGCTTGCTACCCCGGCGTTAGAGAAATTTGCTTATTGGGTATTTTTAGCTTCGCGTAAAACTACCACTTCTATCCATGATGTTGGTAGCAGACCAGAGCAAGACAGCAGGGCTGTCATTCTTGTTGGCTTTGGACGCATGGGCCGGAGGGTTGGTAGCATCATGGAATTAATGAAGGTGTCGTATGTGGCGATCGACAGTGATGTCTCTATCGTGGAGCGCGAGCATGCTGAAGGTAAATCTGTGTATTTTGGTGATGCCCAGCGACACGAAGTGTTAAGAGCCGCCGGGGTTGCAGATGCGCTTCTGGTCATCGTTTCAATTGATGGCTTTGAGGTGACAGAGCGAGTTGTATCTACTCTTCATTCTGCCTTTCCTGGCGTTCCTGTTTTTGCTCGGGGACACGACCTTGTTAAGTGTCGTGAGCTAAAAGCACAGGGTGCGCACTTCACCGTTTCCGAGACGCTTGAAGCAAGCGCAGAACTTGCCCGCGCTGCTTTACTGCATATTGGTGCTGAAGACCCAAAAATAGAGCTTGCGCTGGAACGATTTAGAAATGATTATTATGGGCGAATTAATAGATGACTGCTCAGTATTTGCGATTAAACTACAAGAGTTTGAAACTCCCGTTACTTTAGAAGACTAGAGCATTCGCATACTGTAACAAGTTTGTAGGTTGAAAGGCCGTTATTGACTTTTGCGCCCTGCCAGCACAATTATTCCGATATCCGCTTTTGATTGTTTTTTCGTTGTCAGCGCACCCAGGCTTAAGGTCTGCTCATGATTGGAAGTGACTGTTAAATTGATTTTTTGCAAATGATTTGTTTAATAGTCGCTTAACATCACATAAGCGACGTCTGGAAAAAGTCGCTGTCAGAGAAAAAACGAGCCAAAGCGGACGTTGAAAAATCACTGAAATAGCAATAATAAGGAATAACACGATAGCTAGTCCGTCATTTTACTATGATGGTTATTCCCAATACTAAATATATAGCACGATTAATTAACCTGTTTTTGCTAAGCGCATTTATATCCCCCGCATTTTCCCAGACAGATGTTTCTATAGAAAAATTAACAGTATTGATTGATAAAGATGCAATGAACGCTCAGCTTTATATCAAACGCGGTGATATTTATTTTGAGAAAAGAGAATTTTTTGATGCGGTAGAAGACTACACGACAGCGATGGAACTTGATTCTAAGGCTGACCAGGCTTATTTTGGCAGGGGTATGGCACTGGCTCGTCAGGGTATGATTAGTGATGGAATAGCTGATTTATCCGTATTCATCAAACGTAACCCAAAGAATTCTCTGGCTTACACCAAACGAGGAGTACGGTATATGTGGTTACAAGATTATAATAATGCTGAAAAAGATCTCACAAAAGCTCTGGTACTAGACCCCGAAAATGCAGAAGCTCATGATGATCTCGGTGTGATTTATGCTAAAAGACAGAAGTATGAAAAAGCGGTAGAACATTTTACTGCAACAATTCGAATTGACCCGAGTTACCAGAAGGGTTATCACAACCTGGCGATGACATTGTTTTTAGTTGAGCAAGATGCAGGTGCGTTGTTAATGGTTAATCAAGCGTTAGCACTTAATTCAAACCACAGGGATGCATTAATGCTTAAGAGCCTCATTCTTGAAAAACTTGGTCGTTACGAAGAAGCCGCCGCAATCAAGGAAGACGCAGAATTTTTACCCGAAACCAATTGGAGCGAAAGCGTGCCGGTACAATAAAAAAAATAAAACAAGATAAAGGGATTAAATTTTAACTAATTCTGAACACCCGTTTTGGCCGAAATTTCGCTGCCAGCACCTTCAGGTTAAGGTCCACTGGTGATTGGATCCTGTAGAGGAACTGACTTTAAGAAATGTCTGCTTCTAGTAAAAATCTGTAACGGGGTAATTTTTCACTAAGCCGACCTTGGATAAACGTCACTGAAGGCGAGCAACCACCACTAAGCAGACTCTGAGCGGATACTCCTATGTGAGTTAAAATTCAATCATTAAATATTTGTTGATCTACCGATAACATAAGATACCTGAAAATCCTAAGGTGATTGCTTTTGTAGAGTGCTGGCAGTAATGCAGTCACTATTTTCGTGCCACTGTTTACGGTCATTGTCTGTCACATTATTGTGCCGCTAGCCATAATCTCAGGCGAAGACCCATTTCGGTAGAGTATCCAGTTTCAACAAATTGAATGTTGCCCTTAGCGTCGATGATAAAACTTACTGGCACTCCCGATAAACCGAAGCGCTTCGCAAGTTTGCCACTGTTGTCCAGCATCACGGGAAAAGTAAGCTGATTTTCTTGCATATAATGCTCAACATTGGTCTTATCTTCCGACCAGGATGCCACGGTGATAACCGTATAATCTTCAGCGATTGACTGAATACTGCTATTTTCAAGGTCGCAGATAGGGCACCAGGTCGCCCAGAAATGCAGCATTATTGGCTTACCGGAAAAGTCCGCAATACTGAATACCGTGCCGTCCATTAACTGGCCGCTTAATCCAGATAGATTGCCGGTGGGAGCGTCTCGAGTTTTCCACCAGTTTGCGCCTAGCATAACAACAAAAAACAGGGTTATATAAATCAGCCACGAGCGCCAGTAATTTTTTCTTTTTGTTGTCATGATGGGAATGTTAATCGGAGCAGAATATAGGAAACTTAATCATCAATGCCTTAGAACCTGTTAGAGCCATGAGCAGTTCAATTGCATGAGTAGTAGAGAAGCGGTATTAAAATTAATACCGCTTCTACCTTTGGCTTTTTTATTCTCCAGTGCAATCGTCCAGAATGAAAGTTCTGCATTTAGGAACGATTTATTGCCCGTTCTTCCAATGCGGCTATTCTAGCTTCAATGGGTGGATGCGATGAAAATAGCGCCATGATCCCGCCTTTATCGTTAATGCCAAAGGCCGCCATTTGCTCGGGCAAGGCTTCGGGTTCTACCTGACCCAGACGTTTAAGTGCATTAATCATATTCCGGTGTCCAGCTAAATCGGCACCACCGGTGTCGGCAATAAATTCACGTTTTCTTGAAAAATACATAACGATGGTTGATGCCAGTATGGATAAAACAACCTGCGCCACCATCACCGTCACAAAGTAACCGATGCCATGACCCTGATTATTTTTTAAGATAACACGGTCGACAATGTGTCCGATAATGCGTGACAAAAACACCACAAAGGTATTCACCACACCCTGAATTAATGCCAGAGTGACCATATCGCCATTGGCTATATGACTCATTTCATGACCAACTACAGCTTCAATTTCACCTTGTGCCATATTATCTAACAGCCCTTGAGAAACGGCCATTAAGGAATTGTTTTTGCTTGCGCCAGTTGCAAAAGCATTCATAGCCGGTGATGGGAAGATTGCTACTTCTGGTATTTTTATGCCTACAATTTTTGCCTGTTTCTCAACCGTACTGACTAACCATCTTTCAATATTTGTAGATGGGTTGGTTATAACGACCGCACCAGTCATGCGTTTCGCCATCCACTTAGACATTAATAACGATATAAATGATCCACCAAAACCAATCACGCCAGAAAGTATGACCAATGCCTGGATATTAAGGTCTGAACCATTTTCTGCCAGGATGCTATCAACACCTAAAAGCCTTAAGGTAATACTCAATACCAGCATTATGGCGATATTGGTCATAATAAATAACATTATTCGTTTCATTGTTTTACCTGATTAAACTGTTAAATGGATATAAAAAACGCGCCTGCTATTCAGGCAACGGAATAAGTCCGAACCGATAATTTTACAATGAATATAAAAATAACTTAATTCGAATATATTTTGTATTAACTTCGTCTTTTTTTGATTAATAATGGGACTTGTTCATGATTATGGTTGTGTTATTCATGGCCGATTACTTCTAAAATTGTTCGTCAATGGCTTGTTCATCTGGCAGCTGCGCCTCGGGCATCGCTGTTCGCCCCTGTCTGAGTAACGATTTCTGCCGGTCAATTTTGCGTACTACGGTGCGCCCTGCGCGATCAGTCGCTCGATCAATCGCGACGTACATGTCAGTTTCGATATCCTCGATTACCACATCCGGCAAGCCAGCGAGTACAATCTGCAAGTGGCAACGTTTGTCTTCACCGCCGCGCGGTCCGTTAATATCAGACAACCGCATCACAATTTTCTGGATGTGGTCGTCACAGCAGGACAGGGCGAAACTCAGTCTTCGTTCGGCGTGACCGCGCAGTGCATCAGTCAGGGAAAAATCACGTGCCTGTATATCAATCTGCATAAAGATCTCCTTTGTTAGTGTCGTTACTATTTGATGTATCGGTATGCTAAGTGGGTTTTAATATTTTAAAAAGTCGATTATTATCGCGCTACTATTCGTAATTTACGAAGTAATGGCAATCTAAAGGTTAATTAGCGATGGTCAACTACAAACATTTACACTACTTCTGGGCAGTGGCGAGAGAAGGCGGTGTTGCTCGTGCCAGTGAACGGTTGCACCTGACACCACAAACCATCAGCGGGCAATTGAGTTTGCTGGAGAAACACCTTGGCGTGAACCTGTTCACCCGTGTCGGGCGTAACCTGGAACTCACCGAAACCGGTCGGTTGGTATTAAGCTATGCGGATGAAATCTTTTCACTCGGTGGCGAACTAGAAGAAGTCATTCACCAACTGCCGGAAGATCGACCGCAACAGTTCCGGGTGGGCGTGGTCGATGTACTGCCAAAATCTATTGCTCATCGCATTCTTGAACCTGCATTACAGATGCCGGAGCCGGTACACATGATCTGCCGTGAGGCAAGTCTTGATATGCTATTGGCAGAACTTACCGTGCACCGCCTCGATCTGGTACTGGCCGACCGTCCAATTCCACCGACAGTCAGTACACGGGGATTTAGTCACAAGCTTGGTGAATGCGCGATTAGCTTCTTTGCCACAAAAAAACTGGAAAAAAAATTAATCGGTGGTTTCCCAGCTTGCCTGGAAGGTGCACCGTTATTGTTGCCCAGCAATGGTACTCAGTTGCGTTCCAGTATTGATCAGTGGCTGGACAAACATCGACTGCATCCACGCATTATTGCCGAGTTTGATGACAGCGCACTGATGAAAGCGTTTGGACAAGAGGGATCGGGAGTTTTTATTGCGCCTGCAGTGATTGATGCAGAGGTTGAGCGGCAGTACCAGGTAACGGCGATAGGCCAGGTTGATGAAGTGAAAGAGTATTTTTATGCTATCTCCGTCGAGCGAAGGGTGACGCATCCGGTGGTTTCTACGGTGATGGAAGCAGCCCGTATTAAGTTGTTTTCTGATAAATAATTTTAGACAAATAACAAAGTGTGTATGAGACGAATGAAGATATGAAGACAGATAAAAAAGTGAATACGGGTATTTATCATGCCCCGTGGGAAAAGAGCTTCGACAAGATTCTTACGCCTTTTGAAGAATTTATTCATCGCCAGACCACCAGTGGCCTGCTGCTGATGGCAATGGCCGTGCTTGCCCTGATCCTGGCCAACGGGCCATTGTCTGAAATTTACCAGCATGCCGTACATACCGATATCAGTATCGGTGTTGGTGACTGGGCATTAAAAATGACCCTGCACCACTGGATTAATGATGGTCTGATGGCGTTGTTTTTCTTTGTTGTCGGACTGGAATTAAAACGTGAACTACTGGTGGGGGAATTAGCAAAACCGCGCAATGCGGCTTTACCGATTGCGGCGGCAGTGGGTGGCATGGTTGTGCCCGCACTGATTTATTTTGCTATTAATCCTGCAGGTGATGCCGCGATCGGTTGGGGCATTCCCATGGCCACCGATATTGCCTTTGCTATTGGTGCACTGGCGTTACTGGCTGGCCGGGTGCCGAAGACATTAATCACTTTTCTGGTGGCATTGGCGATTGTCGATGATCTGGGCGCAGTGATAGTGATCGCAGTGTTCTACACAGAGAGTATTGCATTAACACCACTGGCGATTGCCGGTGGTTTGTTTACTGTATTGATGGCGTTTAATCTGGTTGGTATCCGTAAAACCCTACCGTATTTTATTGTTGCAGTATTACTCTGGTACGCTTTGCTGCAGTCGGGTGTGCATGCAACGCTGGCAGGTATTTTGGGTGCTTTATCTGTTCCGGCAACGCCCAAATACGACCCTGAGCGATTCAGCGGTCAGGTTAGGGAGTTGATGTTACGTTTTGATGCCAGCCACGAACCTGGCAAGAGCATTATGACCAATGACAAATTGCGTGCTGTGGTGCAGACACTGGAAAACGGGGTACATAGCGTTGAAGCACCGCTGCAACGACTGGAGCATGTCTGGCACATGCCAGTGGCTTATTTAGTCATCCCGATTTTCGCGTTGGCCAATGCTGGAATCCCGTTGACGTTTGGGTCGCTGGGTGAAACCTTAGCGCATCCTGTTATGCTAGGCGTGTCCTTAGGACTCGTGCTAGGCAAGTTCATTGGTATTACCGGTGCCAGTTGGCTGGTACTAAAACTTGGCATTGCGGTGTTACCGAAAAACACCCGTTTTATCCAGATTGCTGGCGTGTCATTGCTGGCCGGCATTGGTTTCACCATGTCCATTTTTGTTGCACAACTGGGTTTTGCGCATAATGAAGAATTGTTGCTGATGGCTAAAACCGGCATTCTTGCTGCTTCCATACTGACAGGTGTGGTGGGCTTCATCTGGCTCTACATGGTAAGTAAACCGGTACACAGTTAAGTATAAGTATACAAGCACACGACTTTTTCCTGTCTCTGTTAATTATCCTGCTAACGGCAAGGATCTTCGCTGAGACAGCAATCCGTGACGTAATTTTTCGACTGATACATTCATCGGTTTATTCGAATATATGCGCCAGTATATTCGACTTATAGTGCATGTTAGTAAGCACTAAAATAACCTCTGGTAGATAAATGGCCAATCGTGCCAGAGGTTTTTATGTTGCTTAACTTTTATCAAAATACACTGGATGCCATCAGAGAATGGTTTGAAAGCATTTACCTGGCGCCTGCAGCAAAACTCGTCAAAGTGCCGGTAAATAAACCAGAAGCGCTTCAGCGGCCTGGATATCAACAACGTCGGATTCTCCGTTCAAGATACTGAGGGTTAAAAGATGAACAAAAGAAGTCGTCGAAAAGTTTTAGTTTTAACCATCGTTTTTGGTGTTGCTACAGCATCTGTACTGGGATTGACTGCATTTGAGGAGAATTTATTATATTTCTACAGTCCCACACAGGTAAAAACTGGTAAGGCTCCTAAGACCCATGCATTTCGTGTTGGTGGCTTGGTTGTTGATGGCAGTGTGATACGCGCACCTGATAGTTTAATGGTGCAGTTTGATGTTACCGATAATGAAGAAAGTATGACTGTTGAATACACAGGTATTTTGCCAGATCTGTTTCGTGAAGGTCAGGGTATCGTCGCCATGGGGCATTTTAATTCAAATGGTCAATTTGTTGCGGATGAAGTGTTGGCAAAACATGATGAAAAATATATGCCACCAGAAGTGGCTGCTGCATTACAAACTGCCGAGGATGCAGCTAAAAGCAAAAAGAGTATAAACCAAACAGGAAACATCTAAACTTCTAAAAAACATCCTTGTAGGTATTTGGAGCTTTTAAATTGAGATTGTCCCTTCTGGTTACAGAGTATTTTATCGGCTATGTATAGACGTGACTTATTACTGGAAATTATATGATTAATAAAAGTTATGTGATGATCATGTTTGGTTTGTTGTTGATAATTACATTATCCGTTTTGTTATATTTTAAAATAAGCTCACCTGTCATTTATGTACTATTAGCTATAGGTTTTATTATTATAGGTGCAGGGATTTTACTAGGGTTTATCAAGATGGTTTCAGATAACAAGGAGTAAAAAACCATGATAGAAAAACTAAGTAAAGCTTAGATGAAAATTTGTATGAATAAAAAAATTAATTTTGTTATTGGGTTTGTTGCACTTGGTTATATTATTTTGTGTGGAAAGACAGCGCTCGCATCAGAACATATTGATCACGAAGCTCCACATATAGACAATGGAGAGTCAAGCTTTGAGCTAGGTCTTTCAGCTGGGTATGCGTATTTAAAAGCAGAAGAAGATGCTCCTTTGTTACATGTGCATCTGATGAGGCGTTTATCTGGCGAAGGTATTCAAAAATATTTTTCACTTGGCTTAGGTGCTGAAACAATATTTACAGATGAAAAACATTATGGCGTTATGGTAACTATGGCGGTTCACCCAACAGAAAATATAATATTTTCTGTATCGCCAGGTGTGGCGTGGGAAGAGCATGAGGGAGAAACAAAATCTAGTTATGCTACTCATATAGAAGCAACATATGTTTTTGAAACTCCGCACTATCATATAGGGCCAGTAGTTGGCTATTCTAAAACGGAAGATGACGAACACTATACAATAGGTGTACATATTGGAATTCCTTTGTAAGTAAGATGCTCAGACAATTGTTCAATATTGACGGTATCTTCATATCCTCATTTCACTGTACTCTGTAGAAAATATGTAAGCTAGTTGAGGGGGAGGGGTGAATGTCCGTATATGGACTCCTCCTCGTTTGCAAGTAATCGGTTCATGGCTGTTGATTGAGAGCGGCCTGAGCGGCCAGGCCAGAGGCTTGAAAATAGGTGGTTACCCGAAAAAATCACGGAGCCGACCTTAGAGAAGCATCACTGAAGGCGAACAACCACAAAGCCGCTATTTGTGAGTAGCTCGGTGAGCTAAAGTCCACTGCACTCAGCTCGCGTCTTAATCAGAAATAACATTTTGAGTATTTTGAATCTGCCGACTAAATTCAATTATAAAATCTTCAAGCGTTGTGTCATTTGCGATAGCATCTATACGAGCCTGTTTAAGCTGCGGATATTTATCCATAAACACGGTAGTTATATCATTGAGGATGTTTTCTTGGCTCGCGCTCCTGTCAATATTGAGCTGTTCCTGGAAACACTTGTTCATTTCACGTATAGCGGATTCAATGGAATATGCTGCAGAATTTATAACAGAATTACCCATAGAGCCTCGCGGGCTTGATGATGCTGAGAATAATAATCCTGCAGCACCTTCAGCGATAAGGTGCTGGTGATTGAACTCACATTCAGGCCCATGTTTTTTGATATTTGGCGATGTGTCTTCATCGTCGTCTTCGTTTATGTTAATAGCTTTTGTAGCTAGGATATTTTCCTTATTCTTGTTATGTAAAGCTAGGTTGTGATCAAGTAGATTATGAAATATTTCATTCATTTCGCCTACAGCGGTTTCAATAGAAAATGTAGCGGAAGCTAGAGCTCGAATACTAACCTCATCAAAGGTTGCTTTATCAGCCACATGGGATAATAAACCTGCTGCGCCTTCGGCAATATAAAATTGAGTGGTGAATTTATATTCATCACTGTCCCGGTATGTATTTACTGGTGTATCAGGAGTTAAGTCGGTAGTTTTTTCGTTCATGATATCTTCCTCAGTTGTTGTTAATTGCACTTACAACGCACTTAATGAGGAAAGAACGGCCATGTTGATTGGGTCAATAAATCGTTTAACTAATTGATTTAATTGGCGCCCCGAAGAGGAGTCGAACCTCTGGCCTTCCCCTTAGGAGGGGGACGCTCTATCCAGCTGAGCTACCGGGGCAGGGTGTTCGTGGTGTGGGATTATATCAGTGAGTGTGCTGAAAGTCGTGCAGCCAGTGCCGGTATATCGTTAAAGAAGCCTAGCGGAGTTTTTCTCTGCGTTCTTTACCTTTATACGCCTGTTTCAATTTTCGCCACAGATAGGATTCTGGTTCGTTTTCAAAACTCATGACATAGTTCAGGCTGCTCATGACCTTTAATGTCCAGTGCATGCTGTTCATGGCTTCCAGCATGCCGCAAAATAAAATGTGGTCGCCGCTTTGTATCGGAGTCGTGTCATCAGGCATTATCTGGTAATCGCCATTTCTTTCCAGGAGCAGGGCAACACATTTTAGTTTGTGGTCTTTTGAAATGGGGTCCTGAGTGAGATGGTTAAGGCTGATTGTGCGCCCTAATGTTATGCTATTGATCACCGCAGGTGCTTCTTTTTCGTTGATTTCAGCTGTCCATGTATGCGGTTTACATTCACCTATGACGGCACTGAGGCGGCTGATAACAATGTTACTCCATTCTTCATCCTGTTTTTTGGCTATGGTGAGGTATTCGTTCAGCAGTGGATTAAGAAACAGTACACGGATCATACGTGCTGTAATCTCTCTGGGCTGCATGACGAGGTCAGCTTTGGTCTTGTGAAAAAGTTCAGAGTTATGTCGCAGGTTTTGTCGTGCGACTACAAATATATCCGGGTTAATCTGGCGTGCGGTCATGATGGTTGACAGGTTGTTTGAATCATCATTACCGCCGGCAATAATGCCAACAGCATTTTCGATGTCAGCTTTTTTTAATGACCTCTCATCGATGCCTGTTCCTATAATCATCTTGTCGGCTTGATCGATATAGTCTCGTTTGAAAGATTCATAGACCGTTTCATCAGGTTCAAGAATGGTTGTATCGATATCATGCTCAAGAAATTTCTGGTAGAGAACGTGCCCGAAGCGGCCATAACTACAGAGGATCCAGCGGCCATAATTGAGTTTTAACGGTTCATCTGTAATCTGTGATTCGGGTGCGCCGGTTAACCAGTCAAAGATGAGATGTAATGATGGTGTATGCAATAACATCGAAAATATGTCAGCGAATGTCTGAAAGGGATTGACGACATGGTCGGTATTAAATGAGCGCATGTTTTCTTCATAGGAATGTATATCTGAGCGACAGACAACTTTCCCCTCAGGATGAAGCAGTTTGCTGCTGATAGCAATTTTCAGGTTGGTTTCGTCTGAGGCAGTAGTGGCTATCACGCCATTGCAATTATCTTTGGTAATGCCTGCCAGTTTCAGATACCTGGGAACAGATGCATCGGCTATCAGGCAAGGTACAAATTCCTGTAGATCGTGCAGATTAGCGTCGAGCAAACTCTCCGGATCTTTTTCTATGACGACAACGCGGTAATGTTCACTGGTGAGAGCTTTCACCACTTCATAACCGGTTTCACCGAGTCCACACACCAGGTAAAAGGGTTCATGTATCTTACCGACCTGATTTTTAAAACGGTTTTCATTAAGTGCTTTTTTGAAAATAGGATTCTGAACCAGTGCCAGAATATTACCGATGGCAAAAAGCCAGGCGATCACCGTCATATAGATGGTGCATAAAACCCATAGACGCTGGGCATCGTTCAAGGCATAAGGTATCTCGCCAAAACCGATCGTGGTAGCAGTAAAGCTGACGTAATAAAGTGCATGGAAGATGCTCATGCGCCATGGATTGCCCTGGTCATCAACTCCGGATATCAGTAATAATCCTATTATGGTGATGGCGTAGACAGTTATGAGGATGATCAGTGGCGTACGCATACGCAACATGATCATTGATACCACCGGATTGATGGCTTCCTCGGAGGTTTCGTGTCTGTCGGGTTCCTCGTTACTCATCATCTAAAATGGGAAGCGACTCAGTCTGTGGTGTTTAACGGCGCAACATGGTGGTTTCGATCATCAGCAGCATGACGGAGATGATGTTTGCAAGAACAGCTCCGCCACTGAGTGAAACGATCGTTACCATGGTGGATGGCGTGAGTCCGGTTTCATGTACATGCACTGCAAATGTCCAGACGATGGCAGCAGATATTAGTTGTACGAGAGCGACCAGGCTGGTCGCCAGCAGCATGGGTCCCAGTCGGGAACGGTCACCAAACTTTAATATGGTCGCTATTAGATTGACGACGATTACAGCAAATAATTCATAGACATTATGATGTTGCGGATCATCCATTTCGCCGATAAAGAAACCGAAGTTTAGTGTTAGAGCGAGTATCATGAAAAAGCTGAATAGTACTTTTTCTGAATTCATAATGTTCTCTCTTCTGTTTGTTATCTTCTGTTTACTATCGGGAGTGTAGTTCAATCAACCCTTGTTAGTAAAGGTGTAGTGTGTATTTTCAGGGTTAAAATTCGTTGCTTTAAGTCAGTAGCCTTTCTAATATCTCAAGGTATATTTCTGTCAGCTTATCCAGTTCGTTAATATTTATATTTTCATCTATCTTATGGATGCTTGCATTGATGGGGCCAAGTTCGACGACCTGCGCACCTGTTGGTGCAATAAACCGTCCATCAGAGGTGCCGCCTGCAGTCGATAATTCTGTATCAATGTTGCAGATCGATTTTATTGCCTGTTTCGTGGCGTCGACTAATTCACCATCGGGTGTCAAAAATGGTTGTCCTGATAGTGACCAGTCAAGCGTGTATTCGAGCTGATGATTGTTAAGGATATTTTCTATACGTTCTCTGATCTGCAGGTCTGTAATTTCAGTCGAAAAACGCAGATTAAACTGCACGTTGAGCTCACCGGGTATGACGTTAGTTACACCTGTGCCACCATTGATGTTCGATATCTGGAAACTGGTCGGTGGAAAATGGTTATTGCCGTTATCCCAGACTTCGCCACATAGATCCTGTAATGCGCCAGCAAACATATGTATAGGATTTTTTGCCAGGTGAGGATAGGCGATATGTCCCTGAACGCCGTGAATAGTCAGATCACCAGAGATGGAGCCGCGGCGTCCATTCTTTATCACGTCACCTAGAGTATCTGTGCTCGAGGGCTCGCCGACAAGGCACCAGTCGATCTGTTCGTTGTTGTTAGCCAGGTATTCAATAACTTTTACTGTACCGTCAGTAGCCGGGCCTTCTTCATCGCTGGTAATTAAAAAAGCGATCGAGCCTTTGATCTCTCTGTTATCAGCAAATAAATTTTCACATGCACAGATCATCGCTGCGATACTGCTTTTCATGTCGGCTGTGCCGCGGCCTGTCATCACATCGCCTACGATCGTCGGGCTGAAAGGGTCGCTGCTCCATTGTTCAACCGGGCCAGTTGGTACCACGTCTGTATGGCCTGCGAAAACGAACAGGGGAGACTGGTCGCCATATCTTGCCCATAGATTATCAACCTCGCCGTAGGGCAGATGTTCGGTTTTAAAGCCAATATTGCTCAGTCTTTCCGCAATGATTTTTTGGCAGCCTAAATCGTCAGGTGTGACTGATGGAATGCTGATGAGTTGCCTGGCCAGGTCTAATGTTGCTGTCATTTTTATAGTGATTCTTTTAATTGTTGTTTCAGGTCGTTTTGCTGTTGGTCAGAGAGCGACTTATCATCAGCCGAGCTAATGGTGAAGTAGTCTAAAACTTTTTCTCCCACGGTAGCAATTCTTGCATTGAGTATTTTAACGTCACAATCGATGAAAGCTTTTGCAATGTTTGCTAAAACACCTACATGGTCGATGGTTTCAATGGATAAAAGTGTTGTGCTGTTATCATTGCTGCTATCAAAATTTATAACAGTGGGCGATGAAAAATACTTGTGTTTAAGGCCGCTACTCAATGACGATTGTGTGGTTTCTGTTTTCTGACTTAGCTTGTCCTGTAGACGATGAATAATCTGTTCGGCTACCAATTCCATATCTGAGTTATTTATATTGACGGGTGTCAGACGAAAAGTTTGTAGTGCAAAACCATCGCTTGCATTAATGATTTGTGCGTTGACGATGTCGACTTCACTGTTACTTAAAATGGTTGATACATCATAAAAGATATGTTCACGGTCTTTCATGTATATCAGTAGCTGGATGCTGTTACTGGACTCATGTACACGTGCATGTATGAGAGGTGTATCAAGTGTTCCTTTTTGTTTGGCATCTATGATCAACGATGTGTGCCACGCGATCTGTCCATATGTATGGCTCTGGAAGTAGTCGGTATTGAGTGTATCCCATAGTTCGTTTGTCTGATGCGAGTTGATACCCTGTGCTTCGAGCCGTCGCAGGCTGGCCGTCTGGATTTCAGATATATTATTTTCTTTGTCACTCTTTTCATCTAGATAATTAAAGCTGAGGCCTTTGTTTAGTAACGCGGCAGTTTTATTGTAGAGTTCACCGAGTAATTTATCTTTCCAGTCGTTCCATAGTTTTGGATTGGTGCCTCGAATATCTGATATCGTGAGTAGATAAAGATAATCCAGTCGCTCGATA
>DAOWFN010000058.1 GCA_030637945.1 Gammaproteobacteria bacterium | reverse complement strand
TACTGGTGAGCGGCACTAATCAGGCGGTTGATGCTTTTGTTGCGAGCAGCCCGGACATAGAAAACTCGCTGAAGATGAAACTGACTGTCAAATCCACCGAGTCACAGGCTGGCACACGACAGTTGGTACCTTACGATGTCGATGTTGTTGCCATCGATAATCCCGGCATTGTTCACAACCTGGCCAGTTTCTTTTCAAGTCGCCAGATTAATATTGTCGACCTGGAAACTGATCGTTATGCCGCACCTCATACAGGCACTCCCATGTTCTCGTTACACATGACCATTGGTGTGCCAACAGATACGGCTATCGCCAGTCTGCGTGACGAGTTCATGGCAACCTGTGATGAACTCAACCTGGATGCCACGCTATCTTCAACTGCTTAAGGCAACTCTGATCCCCCTCATTTACTCTAGAGAAACAACCATGGTCACCATTGGCAAAAAAGTGAAAAATTTCAAAGCAACTGCTACCGGCGATAAGACCATAAGTCTGAGTGATTACAAAGACAAAAAACTGGTACTGTACTTTTACCCCAAAGACAGCACCCCGGGATGTACCACGGAAGGCCAGGATTTTCGTGATGCCAAAGGTCGTTTCACAAGGCAGAACACTGTCATTGTCGGCGTTTCTCGAGACAGCCTGAAGTCACATGAAAATTTCTTCGAGAAACAGAAATTCAATTTTGATCTGTTATCTGACACTGATGAATCATTGTGCGCACAATTCGATGTGATAAAAATGAAAAACATGTACGGAAAAAAGGTACGCGGCATAGAGCGCAGCACATTTCTTATCGATGAAAACGGCGTGCTCCGAAATGAATGGCGCAAAGTTAAAGTAAAAGATCACGTAGAAGAAGTTCTGGCAGCCACAAAATCTATTTGATATAAGAACAAAATATAACCGAAAATGAGTTATATGTGTCAATACTGCCGACACATTAAAGCCAACCTCTGATTTAATAGCCTGTTTTTACACACTTAAGGCACATTCTCGATTACTATTGGCTTCAGAGCTATCTTCAGGCAGCCAAGGGTTGTCTACTTAGCTCCCGATTAAATGAGAAAAAACGAGTTAAATATTTAACATGTTTTCAAATGTCTCCAATCATTTAACTGCAGCCATAGTAGTCAACGGTCGCAGCTAACATGCAAAAAAACATCACACGTTTAGGCGTTATTCTCGCCCTTGTCTTCTGGGTAGTAGACTCATTTATCGATTCACTGCTTTCCGAAGATGGTATCACCTTTATAGAAAGCTGCTTCTATCCCGGCGGCGAAGAACTCTGGATACGAAGCTTTGCCGTTTTATTATTCCTGATTTTTTCTGCCTACGCAGAACGCCTGTTAAAAATCATCAACAATATGGCAAGGGAACTTAAACAATACCATGATCGTCTGCAATACACGGTCAATGAGCTTCAAATGGAGATGGCAGAAAGAAAAGTTGCTATTAAAGAACTTGAACAGCTGGCTATCACGGATCCCCTTACCTCTTTGTATAACAGGCGGAAATTTGATGAACTATTGGCCTACGAAGTTGAAAGAAACCAGCGGTATCATGCCGACTTATCGTTAATCATGTGTGATATTGACCACTTCAAACAGATCAATGACAAATTCGGGCATGCAGCAGGCGACACGGCACTGAAAACTTTCTCTAACAAAGTCACGGAAAATATTCGCGATGTCGACATTTTTGCACGCTGGGGCGGCGAAGAGTTTATGATTCTCATGCCCAACGCAAATATCGATAACGCACGTTCCGTTGCAGAAAAACTACGCAAAACAATCGAAAACACCAACATAAAAACGGTATCCTCACTAACCGCCAGCTTTGGAGTCACACGTTACAACGATGATGATACGACAGAATCATTTGTTAAAAGGGTCGATACAGCCTTATACAGGGCAAAACAACAGGGAAGGAATACAGTGGTAACTGCAGCTTAAAATCACAGGCAAACACCACCAACAGATGCGTCTGTAATTTTCGCTAATCCAGGAAACTCGATAAATACTCTGGAATACGTTCCTGCAGCCAGAAAACCGGTTTGCGCACACTCCCAGCCACAAAACCAACGTGACCACCATGTTTACTAAGTTCGAGCTCAATCGACTCCGACAGTTCCAGTTCATCAGGCACAATACCGGGCAACATAAAAGGGTCATCTAAAGCATGAATTATCAAGCTCGGCTTTCTAATTTTTTTTAAGTACTGGCGCGCACTGGAACGAGCATAGTAATCATCTACACCACTAAAACCATGTAGTGGCGCTGTAGCTAAATCATCGAACTGCCAAAACGTCTTTAACTGTTTTATTCCTCTTTTGTTTAATCCAATCAATTGTTCAAAATCAAAACGCGACGCTTTGTTATACAGTTTCTGTTTTAGATGACCAATGAGATATCGCTGATAAAGTCGTGAAAAACCCTGGTTTAAACGTTGTGCACATAGATCCAGTTGCACCGGTGCACATATACTAACTACGGCCTTCAGCGGTGAATCGCCAGCATATTCTGCCTGCAACTTAAGCAACATATTACCGCCGAGTGAATAACCTACTGCAGCTAAGGGTGCGTCCGGGTACTTGCTTT
>DAOWFN010000048.1 GCA_030637945.1 Gammaproteobacteria bacterium | reverse complement strand
TGAAATGCGATATCTTTCCACGGGATCTCATTTTCTGTTACTAAAGCGGTATCAAGACTTTCGCTACCCGGACTCGCTTCGCCGTTCATAAGTGCACCACGATACATCGTATAGACCTGATTGATATGTGCGATGCTAAACACGCAGAACAACTGCATGTCATCGACCCGGGCATTTGCTTCTTCAGCAGTCTCTCTTGCCGCACCCTGCATGTTCGTTTCACTATTTTCCATGAACCCTGCCGGCAATGTCCACAGACCATATCTTGGTTCGATTGCTCGTTTACACAATAAAATCTTTTCATTCCATTCTGCGATACAACCCGTCACGATCTTTGGGTTTTCATAATGGATGACCTGGCAGCTGTCACAGACATATCGATGCCTGTTATCACCGACAGGAATCACCAGGCTGACTTTTTCGCCACAAGCCGAACAATAATTCACTCAACACCTCTTTAACTTGTTAACTTTCGCTCAATCTATAAAAACTACACTTTCATTTTAAAACGATTCTGTGCGCAAACAACCACTTTTTACCATGAGACAAAACTAAAACTGAACTTGTCTTTAACTACTTTATACCGTCACCTAAAAAAGGTTTAGCCAGAGGTAAGATTACCGGGGTCGTGCCGGCATAGTCGCAGAATTTCCACCGGCAGGACTTACACTCGGTGGTGACACTATATTAATTCACAGTATTTTTGGCGCTATTATGGGCGCATGGAAATCCAGCATGATGGGTGCGAATGCGGGAAATACTCAAATTCTATGACTTAATGCACTGATTTTAGCATTCCATAATTGAGAGACTTCTCAGCCTGATCCCAGGCATTATTATGCAAGAATATCTGGAATCAGTGTATTTTCTAGTTTCAAAATTGTATCCTTAAGCAGCAATTTACGTTTCTTAAACCGCTTAAGCTGCAACTCTTCAATATCAGGCGACAATAACAAACGATCGATAACATCATCGAGATCACGATGCTCCTGCTTTAATTCAAAGAGGCGCTCTTCCAATCTATGTTTTTCTTCGTCAGTTAATTGCTGTCGCATTGCAGTCTCAACCTTAAATCAATAATCAATCCAGATCCTATATGACGCACTTTATTTATCCGAGCACCGTACTTTCTGTAACTATCCAAACATAATACCGCAAATTAACGCTTGCATTCTTTTTTTATATCACTATAATTCGAAATATGTCGAATTATAGAACCATAGACTCAGATGACCTGGTTGATATCTTTAAAGCGCTGGCAAACAACCATCGCCTGGAAATTTACAACATACTGACAAACTGCTGCACGCCGGGCACCAGCTGTTCCAGCGATGAAGTCTTCAGCTGCTGTGTTGGCGATCTCGACTCTCAACTTGATATAGCAGCTTCTACCCTGTCGCATCACTTAAAAGAGCTTCACCGAGCGGGCCTAATCGATATGAAACGCGACGGGAAGCAGGTTTTTTGCTCGATTAATACTGACATGATGAGACAACTACAACATCTTTTTTCCTGACAAACAAAGAGTATCAATTATGGATCAAAAACAAGCCGATGAAATACGCCAGAATGTGCGTGAAAGCTATTCTCAGGTTGCTGAATCCAGCAATAATGGCGACAGTTGCGGCACAGAATCAAGCTGTTGCGGTGTATCCGATGATGCAGCAATCAACACCCTGGTATCGACACGTTTAGGTTATAGTGAAAACGATCTGGAAAATGTGCCCGATGGTGCCGATATGGGTCTGGGCTGCGGTAACCCCAGGGCCATCGCCAGCATCAAGCCAGGAGAAACCATCCTCGATCTCGGCAGTGGCGGCGGATTCGACTGCTTCCTTGCAGCCAGTGAAACAGGAGGGTCTGGGCGGGTGATCGGTATCGATATGACACCAACGATGATTTCAAAAGCCCGTAGCAATGCGGTAAAAGGCAAATACCATCATGTGGAATTCAGACTCGGTGAGATCGAGCACATGCCGGTTGCCAACGATACTGTTGACGTGATCATCTCTAATTGCGTCATTAACCTGTCACCCGATAAACAACAAGTTTTCAGTGAAGCTTTCCGTGTGCTAAAACTTGGCGGACGTCTGGCCATTTCTGATGTTGTCGCCAGCACTGAGCTACCTGACAAAATCAGAAATGATTTAGCCTTGTATTCAGGCTGCATGGCTGGTGCATCACTCATTTCAGAGTTACAAACCATCCTTGAAAACAGTGGCTTTGAACAGATCAGCATCACACCGAAAGATGAATCGAAAGACTTCATTAAAGACTGGGCACCGGGACGCGGCGTGGAAGACTATGTACTATCTGCCACTATTGAGGCTGTAAAACCCGGTAGTTGCTGTGGTGGCGGTAGTTGCTGTTAACTTTTCCGCAAATGGACGCGAATAAACGCTAATAAAAATTATAAACATAAAGAATGTCATCCTGAGCGATAGCGAAGGATCTTGAATCAGTGTGGCCTACAGCCTAAGGCATAAGATCCTTCGCTATCGCTCAGGATGACATTGAAATAGTTAGTGGGTTTATTTACGGAAGATTATTTATCGCTATTCTCAAAATCCAACGATGCGGAATTAATACAATAACGTAATCCCGTCGGTTGTGGTCCGTCTTCAAACACATGCCCCAGATGTGCCTCACATTTTGGACATCGTACTTCGATACGGATCATGCCATGATCGCTGTCTTTAATCTCTTCCAAAGCCATGCCATCTTTTGGCCTGTAAAAGCTTGGCCAGCCAGAACCGGAATCATATTTTTCCTCTGAACTGAATAACGATTCACCGCAACATTTGCAGTGGTACATACCAGTATCTTTGTTATTATAATATTTACCGCTAAACGCAGGTTCTGTTCCAGCTTCTCTAGTGATACGATATTCATCATCACTTAATTGCGCTTTCCACTCTCCTTCCGTTTTTATTAATTTTTTATTTTTCATTTTTTATCCCCATGGATGGGGTGGCAAAAAAATTTCTCCTGCATTTTTTGCACTTCCTACATCCGTGTAGGTCGTATGCTGAGAATCGTCCGGAACGATTCCAGTGCATTGTCTTATCAGCACTGCTCCCAGGGAAGATTACGATAACGCCAACCATCTATAGAGCTGCGGTGATGAGACTCGTCTAACTTGCCCTCGAAGCCTTCATCTATATTGTATATATTCAACATGCCAGAATCTATTAACACTTTACCTGCTTCAGCAGATCGATTACCGCTTCTACAGATAAGAATAATTGCCACATCATCAGTCGTTTCTTGCAGACCACCGAGGGCAAGTTTTCGAATTTCAGTTGCGAAGTTTTTGTTGATGACCCAATCGGGCTCATCGATCCATGGCACATGAATAGCACCTTGAGGGTGCCCCACAAATAAAAATTCCATACTTGAGCGCACATCAATTAACAATGTTCGAGGATCTTTCTGGCAGATTTCCCACGCTTCGGTTGCAGATATTGATTTTACTTGTTGGGACATTTAAATATTCAGTATTCCGGAATTTATAAGAGCATTATAGCGCTATATTTTTCTCAGTCGAATTTTCTTCTAGCTCTAATTCTGTTTGGTTTTCAACATACCGTAAGAATGGTGAAAAACGCTCAACGACCGTTGCCAGATAAGCGTCAGGAATTTGATAGAAACTTCCCTCGATAATATGCGCAAACGCCTTCTCGATATCCTGCTCAGTAATAACCACCGCTGGTTCAGCGGCCTCTACCTCATCATCAGAGCTGACCATAGGCTCTGTCGAAGAAATAATTGCTCTTTGCAGTGCGGCATCTGTTTGCTCGAGCACCTCTGCAAACTCAACATCGCTACTCAGATCAGGTGAAGTATAACCCGCTACAAAATTTACTCTAATTTTTTCTTTACCTGTATCAAAAACCAGCTTGTTGATACTTTCACGAATACGGCTGATAACCAACTCTGTATTCTTTTTATTTGTCATCGGCAATACAAGCGCATACTTTGCAACAGCTAAGCGTGCAGCGATGTCTTCTTCACGCATAGTATCCTGTAACCGTTTACCAACTGCCACGATGATGTGCTGTGCGACATTTTTACCGTAATTTAAAAATAAATCCTGAAAATCCAGAATCTCAAAATACGCTACACTTATAAACAGTTTGTGACGGCTAGCAAATGAGAAAGCTTTAGCGCCTTGCTCTTCCAGCATGCCAGCATTATATAAACCGGTAAGTTTGTCGTAGCCCGTTTTCTTTTCAAGCTCGATGACTTTGCGGCTTAGGTGCGCATAAGAATTTGCACGACTTACCAGATCGATAGATTCAAAGGGTTTGCTAATAAAATCCGTAGCACCTGCATCAAACACGGTTTGTTTTCCTTGCTCAGAATCATCATGCCCTGTCATGATGATTACGGGTAAATTTGCTATACGGTCATCACTTGAATTACGAATATTTTCAAGCAGCTCCATCCCGTTTAAATTAGGCATAATCAGGTCGGAAAATACTACGGAGATATTATTATTCTGCAGTATCTCCCAACCGACCAAACCATCTTCAGCCAGGTGAATCTCATAGTCAGTCCCCAGCATTTTTCTAGCCGCAAGGCGGATGACCTTTGAATCGTCGACCACCAGTATTTCCGGCTTATCCGCAGACTGTTCACTCATCATTAAAACATCTCTTATAAGGCACTAAGTTCTGGCTTTTACAGTTGATTTAAAAAAATTTCCATACCTCGATAAAGCATAGCTATATATCGAATAGTTGCAATTAAACGTATGATAATTATCCATAAAAAATCCCGCCAAAAATTATTTTAAGTCCCTGTATTTTCACGACAAACAACTATACTCCATTAGTTAACAAGGTATTTTTTACGCCATAATCACCGATCAAGAGTAAACGGAATAATTTTTTCATGAGTGATACGAATAAAAATCAAGTAGACAATCAGGAAAACAGCCTGGTCTCGTTTGATCAACTGGCCATCGAGATCAACGATGGCATCAATACTCGCCTATCTGAGTTAATAACCAGCTTATTAAATTCAGCTCAGGACAAATTATTTGATATGTCCAAAGAAGCTGATAACAATGAAGATCAGACACGCTATTTTGAGCTGACGAATCAACTCCGCACACTCAAAGATACTATCGCTGAAAATTTTAGCAGCAACATTAAAGTATACCTGATACCTGCTAAAGAACTGGAGGGTAATCAGAAAGAACAGCTTCTACCTGAAGACGACGAACTAAGCCTTGTTGACCGGGATGATATGGAAGGAATTGTTTTAGTTAAAGGGATCGGTGAGCGCGCTGGTGCTAAATACCACGAACAATTATCACAGCTTGAAGCGAGGCTTGAAGAGCTCTCACGAAAAACAGAAAATATCTTTAAATCAGACGCACTTGTTCCAACCAACATCTGTCAGGCCTTTGACGATGCACTAGCTAATAATTTTAACACTGAAAACAAGAAAGTATTATTCGGCATGTTCGATACCGGCATAGCCAACAACCTTGATGATCTATATGATTCCATCAATAAACGTCTGATCGATGCAGACATACTGCCAAAAATAAAATTACATGTTACCAAGCAGCAGTCTTCATCCGCACCATCACCTGCGCCAACAAGTGATGTCGCTGATGACGCGCAGCAAAATAACCCCGATGAAGATACGCCTGCAAACACAGGTGACCCAAATACTGGCGGCAACAATATAAGTGGTTTTGCCATGACCGCTGCGCCTGGCGGAAACTATCAGAATCCATCACGAACATCTGGCGGCAACCGTACGAACCATCATACCGCCGCCCCAAACTCCGGTTCAGGCGGTACCGAATACCAACATTACACTATTGGCATGCCAGCAAGCCAGGTAGGCAATGTTCTAAGTAATTATATTGGCGCACCTTTTACCCCTGATCCAGCTGGCTCTCCTTCCACAGATAATGCTGAATTCTTCCCTCAAAGCACAACACAGAATTTTGGTCATCAGGAAATTATTCAAGCTTTATCTGACATTCAAAATCAGCCGCAATTTAATCAACCAGACGGCGAACGACTGGATGGTGAAGCCATCAAACAGGCCGTACTTGAAGCCATTGCTAAAACTTCTGGCGGTGCGGTTACCAAACGCATCAATCAGATCGCCGAAAAAACTATCGACTTCATCGAACTTATTTTTGACGCTATTATCGATGATAAAGAAATATCAGATACCATTAAAACCTTGTTGTTAAGGCTACAAATCCCGATCATTAAAGCTTCGATGTCTGATCAGGAATTCTTTATCTATGATGATCACCCTGCTCGCGTGCTGCTTGATACCATCGCCGATGCCAGCGTTGGCGTAACAGAACACACTGACGATATCTATAAATTTCTAGATAAGATTATTATTAATATCCTGGCTGAATACGATTTAAGCACCGAAATATTCCAGGTCGCATTAGATGACCTCAATGCCCACATCGCAGAACAAGATGCCATAACAAGAGCCAAAGAAGAAGAAGAGCAAAAACAATTACTACGTAAACATGCTCGCGCAACCGTACTAAAATCATTACGCGCGACAACGACCGGAAAAACACTGCCTGAAGAAGTTCATGCCCTCATACTAAAACGCTGGCCGACATTGATGTTCAACCATTACCTGACTAACGGCAAAGAAAATGATGAATGGACAAATATCGTACTAACGCTGAGACACATCGTAGACAGTGTTCAAGCGATTACATCAGCTGAACACCTGGCAAAAATACTCTCGGAAAAAGATGCCTTATTTGAGCAGACAGAAAAATATTTAAACGTCTCCAGTAACTCCAAAAAAGACGTTCAAAACGTTATGGCGGTTTACAAAGAAACCGTGCAAAAACATATCGATGATGCCAACTTTACTGATGAAGAGGTCACTGTTGCTGAAGAAGTCATAAGTAACGCTGCACCTGTAGAAGAACCGCCTGTCGAAGAAGAAATCGTTGACCGACCCACAATCCCATCCAATATCATGCCAGGCATGTGGTTCCAGATATTTATGGGCGAAAACAAAACAGACAGGCGTTGTAAACTTTCCGTCATCCTCGTCGAGGATGCAAATTTAATGTTTGTAAACCATAAAGGCGAGCTCGTAGCTGAGAAATCTTTTGATGATTTTAATGCAGAAATTGCAAACGAAACTACAAAGATAATCATGGGGCATTCTGCCTTTGAGAACGCATTTAAAACAGTTATTAATCGACTCAATTAACTCCTTCAATCACAACAACAATAAAAAAGCCAGCATAAGCTGGCTTTTTTATTGTTCATGGATATAACAGTCATCCGCAAAGAGCCATCAATGACAGAGCGGTGATTCACATGGTATAAAGCTTATAAAATATAACCCCTTTCATCATGCTGATTGATATCCAGACCCTCTGTTTCCTGCTCATCAGTAACACGTAAGCCGATAACAGCATCAACCATCTTTAAAATCACAAAAGTTACAACAGCAGTAAACGCAACCGTAACTAATACGCCTGTTACCTGCACACCTATCTGTGAACCCATCGTCATGCCTTCAGCTAAACCAACGCCACCAAGTCCAACGACAACAAATACACCCGCCAGGATAGTTCCTAATATCCCGCCAACACCATGTACGGGAAACACATCCAGCGAGTCGTCAATTTTAAGTGTCTGCTTGATAAAGCCCGTAGCAAAGAAACAGACCACGCCTGCACTAAGACCGATAGCCAGTCCGCCCAGAGGGCCAACAAAACCGGATGCCGGTGTAATCGTGCCCAAACCGGCAACCATACCTGTCACCGTACCCAGGGCACTCGGCTTACCATACTTCAACCATTCCAGTACCGCCCAGGTAAATGCACCGCACGCTGCACTTACATGTGTCACTAACATAGCCATGCCTGCATCACCATTAGCAGCCACTGCGCTACCGCCGTTAAAGCCGAACCATCCGACCCATAACATGCATGCACCGGTAACCGTCATGGTCATATTGTGCGGCATCATCGGTGTTGTCGGGAAACCATTACGATTACCCATTACCATTGCGGTGGTTATGGCAGCAACACCCGCTGTAATATGAACAACAGTGCCACCAGCAAAATCAAGCAGGCCCATATCAGCCAGCCAGCCGCCGCCCCATACCCAATGACATACCGGGAAATAAACCACACTCACCCAGATAACGCTAAATAACAGCATGGCAGAAAACTTCATACGTTCTGCAAAACCACCGATGATCAACGCCGGCGTAATAATGGCAAAAGTCATCTGGAACATGACAAAAACACTTTCAGGCAATGTACCACTAAGTCCATCACGTGTGACATTCGCTAAAAATGCATTATCCAGTCCACCGATCCAGGCGTTCATCTCGCCACCGTCACCAAACGATAAGCTATAACCATATAGCACCCAGATAATACTGACCACACATGCAATCATGAAACACTGCATTAATACGGAAAGAACATTTTTTGTTCTAACCAGGCCACCATAGAACAATGCCAGTCCCGGTAACGTCATAAACAATACCAGAGCAGTCGACGTCAATATCCAGGCTGTATCACCTGTATCGAGCGTATCGGCATTAGCCAGCGCAGGCATCAACAACATTAATACTGTCACGAGCCCGGCTATCAGGCCTTTAGATAAACTCATAGTTTTTCCCCATAAAGAAAATATTTTATATTTTTATTGTCAGTTAAATACAACGTACCTTACAGTGCATCGTCACCAGATTCGCCCGTGCGAATACGGATAGCCTGCTCTACGTTGATAACAAAAATTTTACCGTCGCCGATTTTACCCGTATTGGACGCTGAACGTATCGCCTCGATAACTTTATCAACATTGCCATCTTCGACAACGGTTTCAACTTTAACTTTGGGAAGAAAATCGACCACATACTCTGCGCCGCGATACAACTCAGTATGGCCTTTTTGACGCCCGAAGCCTTTCACTTCAGACACTGTGATACCCGTTACACCGACTTCAGATAATGCTTCACGCACATCATCCAACTTAAAGGGCTTGATAATAGCCTTTATTAATTTCATTTTGACTCCTGCAATTGCGGTACTGCTTTTTTGTTTAATAGACTCGGCAGCCTTTTTACCACAATTGAGGCAATGATTGCACCAACTATGTGCATCGTAGGTTTTCACCAGAAAAAAATCGCGGAATAAAATCCGCTCCTACGGGATTTTTTATACTTGTAGGAGCGGATTTTATTCCGCGATTTCTAGTAAACAACACTTCAGCTTCTTGTTGCGACCCTCCCCTGGCATCGCCGCACAGCCATTACCCACATGGATGCGGGGTATGAAGATAACGCATCGTTACATGGATGTAACTTATTAGGACAATGCAGGAGCTATTGTCGAAGAGCAGTTATCTTTCCCTGGCTCCTTGCTGCATACCGTCCATCCCTGGGCAAAGCTTCCGCTCCTGCTCACGCCCCTTACCTACATCCATGTAGGCATAAAAAAGGTCGAGCACCGGAGTGCTCGACCAACCACAATACTAGCAGGAGTCTATTATTTTATTTGCTAGTAAATTCTGGGTAGGCTTCCAAACCGCATTCGCCGATATCAACGCCTTCATACTCTTCTTCAGCTGATACACGTATGCCCATGACCATCTTCAGGACAAACCACACAGCAAAGCTGGTAGCAAATACCCAACCAAAGATCGTCGCTGCACCGATCAACTGACCAGAGAAGCTCACGCCATCATTGGTTAGAGGAACCAGCATCAGGCCAAGGAAACCACATGTACCGTGTACTGAAATCGCACCGACTGGGTCATCAATTTTTACCTTATCCAGGAATACGATTGAGAACACAACCAATACACCACCGGCAGCACCAAACAATGTTGCTAATAGAGGCGTTGGCGTTGAAGGCTCTGCGGTAATCGCAACCAGGCCGGCTAATGCACCGTTTAACAACATCGTTAAATCAGCTTTACCAAACAAGATACGCGCCATCAATAGTGCGGCAATTGCACCACCAGCGGCCGCGGCATTCGTGTTCAGGAAGACCATTGCTACTGAGTTAGCACTGGCGATATCACCCAATTTTAAAACCGAACCACCGTTGAAACCAAACCAGCCCATCCATAAAATGAATGTACCCAGTGTAGCTAAAGGTAAGTTCGCACCAGGAATCGGGTGAACCGAACCGTCTGCACCATATTTGCCTTTACGAGCACCGAGCAGTATTACACCCGCTAATGCTGCAGCAGCACCGGCCATATGTACGATGCCAGAACCAGCAAAGTCCGAGAAGCCCAAGTCGCCTAAGTTGTATAAACCAAATACATCTGCACCATTCCATGTCCAGGAACCTTCCAGAGGATAGATAACACCGGTCATAACGATAGCAAACACTAAGAAACTCCATAGTTTCATACGTTCAGCTACGGCACCAGATACGATAGACATCGCAGTTGCAACGAAGACCACCTGGAAGAAAAAGTCAGAAGCATCTGAATAAACAGAATCGCCACCAAAACCATTTTCATGAGAAGCAGCTAATGCGTCGGCCACTAAGGTATCGCCACCAGCGATGCCGTCAAGCATGTAACCGCCACCGTACATGATTGCGTATCCGCAAACCATATACATGATGCAAGAAATAGCGAACAGCGCTACGTTCTTGGTCAAAATTTCAGCTGTATTTTTTGAACGAACCAGACCAGCTTCTAACATCGAGAAACCGGCAGCCATCCACATAACTAACGCGCCGGAAACTAGAAAATAAAACGTATCCAGGGCGTATTGTAATTCGAGTACTTGATCCACGTTGAGATCCTCCAAATTAATTAATTTATTTCAGGGAACACTAAAGCGCTTCAGCGCCAGTTTCGCCCGTACGAATACGCACAACTTGTTCAACAGTTGATACGAAAATTTTGCCGTCACCGATCTTGCCGGTATTAGCTGCACCACGGATCGCTTCGATTACTTTTTCAGAAATATCAGCACTAACCGCAACTTCAACTTTTACTTTCGGTAAAAAATCTACGACATATTCAGCGCCACGATATAACTCGGTATGTCCTTTCTGGCGGCCAAAACCCTTTACTTCCGTTACCGTAATACCCTGCACACCAATTTCAGATAATGCTTCACGCACATCGTCAAGTTTGAAAGGTTTAATGATTGCAGTAATCATTTTCATAATAGTCACTCCTCGGA
>DAOWFN010000203.1 GCA_030637945.1 Gammaproteobacteria bacterium | reverse complement strand
CAACACGCCATCCATATCAAACACGCCAACTTTGACATGGCTGAGTTCGCGCTCATTTACCAGTTGCCGCGCCTGGCTGGCATCAACTACATCCTTGGCGTCCATAGCGATTACCTGTATTTTACTGATGCTTAAAGTCTAGCCCAAGGGTTATAAAGGTGTTAGTAACAAAGAATAAAGATTTCCAGACAAGTCTATTATCGGTACACTATTCCCTACCCTCACAACCCACCCATTGCCGATAAACGTGTGAAACAAACCATGACCAGTTTTCTGATTTACACCGTTCTCGGCCTGCTGATGCTGAATGCTTTGATGTATTTTCAGCAGCCACACATGATCTTTTACCCGATGTCCAGGCTGGAGCAGACACCGGCAGACTGGGGCCTTGAGTATAAAGATGTGAACTTCAACACTGAAGATGGTGTTCAGTTGCATGGCTGGTATATCCCGCAACCGCAATCTGAACAGGTGTTGCTGTTCTTTCATGGCAATGCCGGCAATATCTCTCATCGACGCGCTTCGATTGAAATCTTTCATCGTCTGGGGGTGAATGTTTTGATCTTTGATTACCGCGGATATGGCCAGAGTGAGGGCAAGCAGAGTGAGCAGGGTTTATATAAGGATGGTACTGCGGCCTGGTCTTTTCTCACCAAAGAAAAAGGCTTTGCGCCTGATCAGATTATTATTTTTGGTCGCTCGCTCGGGGCTGCTGCTGCCGCCCGCCTGGCGGCAGGTGTTCAGGCACGTGGTTTGATACTGGAGTCGACCTTGAGCTCGGCCCGGGACTTCGCACAACATGTGTTCAAGGTACTGTCGCGGCTGGTGGTGATACGTTACGACTTTAATACCGCCGAATATGTCACACACGTTAAAGCGCCTGTGCTGGTATTGCACAGCCCGGATGACGAAATTATGCCTTTTATGCTGGGCAAAAAGGTTTTTGATGCCGCACACCCGCCGAAACAGTTTGTGCAGATGCGCGGTGATCACAATAATGGCTTTTACCAGAGTCAGCCCGAGTACGAGCAGGAGCTTGGTCGCTGGATTGAATCGTTGTAAAAAACAGTGACTAGTGGCTAGGTTCTAGGGGCGAGGAAAAATTATTTTTAACCGCTTGCGCGCATTTTATCTTTAAGCAATAGTTTGATTATTTCACTTCCTACAACCGGTTTGCTGAAGTAATAGCCCTGTATGGCATCACATTTATGCCAACGTAAAAAATCGATCTGTTCCTGTGTTTCAACTCCTTCAGCTACTACTTTCATTTGTAACTTGTGAGACATGGCGATAATTGCATCGACCAGGTTCATGTCGTTTTTCTCTCCTGGAATATCACGTATAAATGATCGATCAATTTTTACAATATCTATCGAGCCCATGCGTAAATGACTTAGTGATGATTGCCCGGTTCCGAAATCATCGAGTGCGATATGCATGCCCATTTCTTTTAATATTGCCAGCGATTTCTCCGCACCTTGCATATCTTCTAACAAGGTATCCTCTGTAATTTCTATGATCAAACTGTTCGGATCTATTTGGGTTTGTGCGACTGCGTTGATGACGACGTCAAGCACGGAGTTATTCTTCAATATTGAACCCGACAGGTTTACTGCCATACGAACATTTTCAAAGCCGGCTTTTTTGTACTCATTGTATTGATGACTGGCCTGGGTAAGCACCCACTGCGTGATTGGACGTATTAAACCTGTTTCTTCGACAATTGACAGGAATTTTCCAGGCTCAAGCACGCCTTTATGAGGATGGTTCCAGCGTAGCAAAGCTTCGGTGCTGACTATCTGGTTAGTTTTCATGTCGACAACAGGCTGAAACACCAGGAAGAATTCATTTTCCTCTAGCGCGTGACGTAACTGATTCTCCATAACCATATGTTCGGCAACATAGGCGGCCATTTCACCAGAATAAAACTTATAATTACCTCGACCAAGATCTTTTGCATGATACATAGCAATGTCAGCATCTTTAATTAAGGCATCAACAGTGATGTCGTCGCTGGGCCCCATGGCTATACCAATTGAGGTTGTGCTATGCAGTTCATGGTTGCCTATCGTGAAAGGAATAGAAAAGGCCTTAAGTATTTTACGTGCCATTTTTGACATCTGGTCTACATCAGTTACACCTTCTATCAAGATGGCAAATTCATCGCCGCCGAGTCGTGATACTGTATCTGTATCACGTGTGCATTCCTGAAGCCTGGTGGCGACCTGTTTGAGTAATTGATCGCCCACACCATGTCCGAGCGAGTCATTGATTTGTTTAAATTGATCGAGGTCGAGAAACATAAGACCGACGTCAGTATTGTTACGTTGCGAACGTGAGATCGCCAGACCCAGACGATCTCGCAACAATACTCGATTAGGAAGCAGCGTTAATGAATCGTGATGCGCCATGTGGTCAAGGTGAGATTGCCGGGTACGCACCTGTTCACGCATATCATCAAAAGCTTTCATAAGATCTCTGAATTCTTCTGCTTTCGAGATCATGTATTTATTGGTTGTGCGATACTTTCCGATCGCTTCAGATTGTAAAGCCAGGCCGAATTGGTGTATCGGCCTTATGATAGAGCGCTGGAAGATGAAATAACCCAGCATAGATGCCAGTGCTATCGAAATTGCAAGAATGATTACAAAATTTGACAGATCGCGTGCCAGTATTGACAAGTTGGTAATATTTTTTGCAGTTGCCACGCTGAGCTCCAGTTGCAAACTGGATGCGCGTTGATGAATTTGATTAAGTACTGGTTGTACTTCGTTATGAAATACCACTGCGTCATTTCGCCAATTTTCACTGGATAATGACGTTAGTACACTATCGTATGTATCAGACCAAATATAAAACAATCGTCGCATTTCTACGATGGAGAAATTGTCCACCAAGTCACGTCGACCCATTGCTCCCAGGTCTACAAGTAAACCGTCTATACGATTCATGTAAATCGCCACGTTTTCCCTACGCGACTTAATCCCCAGTTCTTGATCGTCCGTGAAGGCGCCAAATTTGATTGATAACATTAGCCTGAATTCGCCAATCATCATATCCCAGGAATGACGTAATTCATTCAATAATTTATATACTCTTATTTTATTTTTTGTATCTAACGCTTCACTAACTTCAGCAATATTAAAATCGAGCTCTGTCACAAAAAGTACGTTGTGCTCTAACATGCGCGTTTGCACAGTATACATAGCCGGGATCCATCGCACTCCATCCTTTCTGACATCAATCAGCCTTATCGATGCATCAGCCAGTTTAATTTTATCTTTGCCTAGTGATATCACCAGGCCAGTGAGAGATGAATCTTGTTTTATCCATTTGTTTGAACGTAGTCTTTCTATAGATGATCCAAATAAGCGTAATAAATTGCTAATACTTTGTTCATTTTTTTTATCAGGCTTATTTACAAATATCTGGAACGCTGTTTCAATTGCATGAATCTGGTCTATTGCATCTTGCATTGCACCTGATGCATCCGCTCTATCTTCAATATGTATAAGCTGTCGGTGGCTCACCTGGTCGACATAACGCCAGCCATAAAATGCTACAGATATAACAATTAAAGAGAATAGTAGTGTTGCATTCAGGTAGCGTTGTTTAAGGCTTATCGTGGCGTACCATTCCAGAAAGCTAACCGGGGAGAATTTCATTCGAGTTACAATGCTTCACCAAGGACTACTTTTGTGATCTCTCTATGAGCTGCGAAGTCCGAGTCGTTTGCAGGCAGTAATTTTGTGATGCGCATTGTTTTAAGAATATTTTTACCTTCTTCTGTATTATATAGATCGACCATAGTTGTTCTGATTTTCAAAGCCAGTTCGTCAGACATAGATTCATTTACTGCCCATGGCAGGTGCGCCATTTGTTGGCTAGTCGCCAGGTATTTCATTTCGCTGGTATCTATTTCTTTTTTTACAGTCGGCAGGTCTAGCAAGTAGCTACCTGCCCCGGCTGCAACTGCCTGCCGAAAATAAGTTGCAACAACCGCCTTAGGCGGGCTTAATGCAAACCGCTCAAAATAATCACCTTTTTCCAAACCTGCCTGGCGTAGCAAATAGGTGGGCATAATGTAAGCCATCATGGCTTTATGCCCGCCACCAAAGATAATTTTTTTTCCTCTCAAGTCCTGTAGTGTTTCAATATTGCTATCTTTTCTTACCAGAATTGAACCCGCAATTTTTTCATGGCCAAACTCAACGTTTCTGACAATAACCCGATAGCCATAATCATGATGTGACTTGATATAGTGATACTGGTTGTAGTGCACTATGTCGTAGCTATTGTCAGCGACTTTTTCCCAAAATGATGCAAAGTCGTAGGTGGTTTCGAGCACAATTTTGCGATTAAGCGCCTGTGATAAGGCGTCGGCCAGTGGTTTGAACATAGATTGAGTAACGTTTGAGCTACGCCTTGGGAACACACCCAGTCTTAGTTCAGGCCCGGCAGATACTTCTTGTTGCGCGTGTACGACAGCGTATGGCTGCCAAAACAGTGTGAGTAAAATTATTGCAATCGATTTACGCATACTAACACCGCCCTATTGCTACGAGGAAATTAAGCATTACCCCTTACAAATCATATATGTACTATAGCTCTATATACTTGCCAAAACCTCGTGTTATCTTTTATTTTCCACACCTGCTTTGGGCAGGCAAAACCGTTCCTATTTAGTTTAGTTAGAAATTATGAAGAAGCAATTAATAATTATACTCAGTCTATTTTCTTTCGGTGTAGTTGTTGGCATTGCCGTAATGAATGCTAGAGACAATACCAGTGATGATTATGGGCCCACCGAGGTTATCCGCACAGATAATTCATCTTTTGTAGATTCTGATAACTCTGTGCACTTGCCCCCTGCTCCAGCGGCGACAACCCATAATGCCAACGCCGGGTACTCCCAGGCGCTCGAGGATAAGCTTGCTGAGCTGGAAGCACGGGTTGTTGAGCTTGAACAGGCGGCCGCTTCTCGTCCTGAGGCGGGTGCTAATACGCAAACTTCGAGGGTGAATACCAGGGATAACAGGCTGAGTCGTCTGCTGACAACAAAAACGCTAATTAAGGCGGGGCTCAGTGAAGAATTGGCGGCAGATATTGTTCGTCGCCGCAATGACATTGAATTAAGGAAGCTTGAATTGCGTGATCGTGCTTCGCGTGAAGGTTATCTCGGCACGACACGTTATACACGTGAACTGACGGCCCTGATGGAGGAACAAATAACGCTACGTGAGGAGTTGGGTGATGATGCTTATGACCAGTACCTCTATGCCAATGGCATGCCTAACCGGGTGAAGGTGACTTCGGTGATGCTGGGCTCAGTGGCTGAAGAAGCGGGTATGAAGGATGGCGATACCGTGCTTACTTACGGGCAGCTGCGAGTGTTTGAGTGGAGTGAGCTTAAGAATGCGACCAGTGAGGGTGAGCTGGGTGAGTATGTGAATGTGGATATTTTGCGCGATGGGCAGTTGGTGAGCTTATGGGTACCGCGCGGGCCTTTGGGTGTGAGGCTTGGTTCTGCGCGGATTGCGCCTTAGCGACAGGTTGTTGGTTGTTGGTCAAAAGTTTGCATCTCTCATCGGTTTCGTTACTACACACGTCCCCCAGGTAAAGCTAGGGTCTGCCCGGATGGGCCTTAAGGTTCGTGGCAAGTAGGATGCCTGACTATTGTCAGCCAGTTAAGCCATTGATTTCGCTTTGACGGGGTTGGCAACAAAAATAATCTCATCAAAAATGAGAGGTACGTCACAGACATTGTCTAGATTATAAATACAATCAAGCAGTTATAAATAATATTACAAGTGAAATATTATGAATAATAAATATATAAATGTTCTGAAAATCAAGCAGTTAAAAAATATTAGGCTATTCTTATTTTCTGGGGTTTTCATCTAGCTCTTCGATGCTGATCACACCCCCAGAACCAAATGAAATCTTGCGCGCGAAACCTGACTTTTCGGGATAGCAACCTATGCCAGCAATCATAATTTTGCGCAGGTGAATTATAAAAAAAATATTTATATATGCTTGAGTATACTTCTAAGATAAATAGTACCTTACTGGAAAAGCAGGTTGAGCCGCTTTTCAGAACGACCATGACAGGGGGTATGGGTAATATATTCTCGGCAGGTCTTATATATTATTTTCTCAGTGGTAGTCCGCAGCAAAGCTACGCATTAATACTTAGTACCGCTATCATCGTGTTCTCTGTAATACGTATTCTTCTATCCAATCATTATCTTAACAGCGCAACTGGCGAAACTAATGCAATTAGTAAAACGAAAAATTATGTTCGTGCTTATGTATCTATTACATGCGTGATAGGAATATTTTGGGCAGCTTATCCGTACATGCAACTTAATTACGATGATGAATCACTAAGAAACCTGGTTATTCTGATTAATTTTGGCTTAATCGCTGCAAGTATCATCACCCTGGCACACTGGATGCCTGCATATCTCGCATACATGGTCCCGCAGTCGGCTGCTATATTTTATGTATTTCTGCAATTAAACACGGAACATAACCTGGAAAGCGCGGTGGCTTTTGTGATTTTTACGTTGGTCATGGTTTTAACCAGTGTTCGTTTTAATAAGCGATATAAAAACGTGCTTGATCTGCTTTTGAAAAATCAACTCTTGATTGATAGCCTTAACCAGGAAGTTGTTCATAGAAAGCGTGCGCAGGTAGCACTTGAAGATAACAAACGCGAATTAGAAATAAAAGTAAATGAGCGTACCAAAGACCTGGTAAGTATAAACACCAGCCT
>DAOWFN010000146.1 GCA_030637945.1 Gammaproteobacteria bacterium | reverse complement strand
TTACTACATCATCAAAATACTGATGCCTGCTAACTTAAAATTGGCGCAATCTTAACAAACAAGCAGCATCACTGTATATCAATAACTTACTGATAATGCTAAAGAATGAGGTATTAATGGATAGATGTTTGCCGTAATTTATATAGAGCAGAGCGGAGCAGAGAAGACTAGACGGGGGAAAAATCATACAGAAGCAATGACAATTTCTAGAGAAATATTTAACGAAAAAATTAAATATAATCAATAAGATAAACAATATATCTAATAAAAATATTAAGTAAAAATATGATTCGAGAGAGATAAAATTGTGTATTTTACTATCGAAGTGGACAGGCGAGATTACTCGAATTTATTGCACAACTCACGTAGATACAGTATCAAATCTCCCGCAGCGTCAGCTTTATCCTCAAACGGTCCACGCTCTTCACCTTCACGCGTCACATAATACCATTCACCGTTCTGCTGAATGAAACGATCCATTTGAAAATGAACCTTCTCATCCTCACCATCAGTTTTTCTTACCATATCAATCTCTTTACGAAAAAACTCACTACTAGATTACATCATAAATACTTCTAATAACTAGCTTAGTCATAAAAACAACAATAGCTTGGAATTTTCATGCAATATCTGGAAATTCTGAGCTATTTCTTTTAGCATCAATATCCAAAGGCACTCCTGGCTTTTTCCATATCCACTAAATCTTTAGCTTTTTCTTTATCTATGCTATCAGCAGCTTGCTTATAATCAATACCATCTGAAATCACCGAACTCTTAAGCTTGTCTTAATCAACGGAACCAGACATCTTATCTTTATCGATAGATTCTGCTAACTTACCGTAATCAACAGCACTAACAAATGGGCTTACTACAAGCAATATCGTAAAAACACATGCCTTTATTTTCAACAAATAAACTCTTGCTAAAATTAAATAAAGTAAACGACTTATCAGAAGTGGCGAGATATTTTCGGCAATATCAGATTGTGTTTTTTATCGTCACATGAACTGCAACAATTAAGGAGCACTAACAGTTAAAGTTAATAATCGGTATTTTCCAGGTTTTGAAGATAAATTATGAATGCGGTTAAATCACCTTCGGCATCTTCCTTACGTTTGAAAGGACCAATCTGCTTGCCATCACGAGTCATATAGAACCATTCGCTATTTTGCTGAGCCAATCGCCCTGACTGAAAATGAATCATTTCATTGTGATTGTCTGTTCGTCTCATCATAACATTCACCACCGATAACCCTTACATCAGATTGTAAGCATATATTTACTATATACAAGCAATATTTCACCACCATCGTTAAACACGGCATGCATGAATCAGTGGCCATACAACTGCGCCAAAGTTTCAAATGATAAAAAAACGCTAAAAACCCACTATTTAATATACGAGCAAATCACTCCATTAATAAACAATTATGCGTATAATTTGCCCTTTCTAATTCATTTGCTTTTTACTTATGGCTCAATACGTATTTACCATGAACGGCGTTGGCAAAGTCGTTCCTCCTAAAAAAGTTATTCTCGAAGATATCAGCCTAAATTTTTTTCCCGGTGCAAAGATCGGCGTACTGGGTTACAACGGTGCTGGTAAATCGACGCTGCTTCGTATCATGGCAGGTGTCGATACAGACTTTATCGGTGAAGCACGCCCTGCTTCTGATCTACGTATCGGTTATTTACAACAGGAACCACAGCTTGATGAAAGCAAGGACGTACGTGGCAATGTCGAAGAAGGTCTGAGTGAAATCATAGAAACACAAAAAAGACTTGAAGAAGTTTACGCTGCTTATGCAGAACCTGATGCAGACTTCGATGCACTGGCAAGCGAACAGGCAAAACTTGAAAACATTATTCAAGCTTCTGATGCGCACAATCTTGAAAATAAAATGGAAGTTGCAGCCGACGCTTTACGTCTACCATCCTGGGATGCAGATGTAAGCAAACTCTCTGGTGGTGAACGACGTCGTGTAGCATTGTGCCGTCTACTTTTATCATCACCTGACATGCTGATCCTTGATGAACCAACCAATCATCTTGACGCAGAATCTGTCGCCTGGCTAGAGCGTTTTCTTAAAGAATATACTGGTACCGTAGTAGCCGTCACACATGACCGTTACTTCCTCGATAATGTCGCCGGCTGGATCCTGGAACTCGACCGCGGCCGTGGAATCCCATGGGAAGGCAATTACTCATCCTGGTTAGAACAAAAAGATCAGCGCCTGGCTATCGAGGAGAAAAAAGAAGCCGGACGCCAGAAAACGATTAAAGCCGAGCTTGAATGGGTACGCTCAAATCCAAAAGCACGCCAGGCAAAAAGCAAAGCCCGCATGCAGCGTTTTGAGGAGTTGTCTTCAGCTGATTTTCAAAAACGCTCTGAAACTCAATCACTCTACATTCCACCCGGCCCACGCCTTGGCGAGTTAGTCATCGAAGCGAACAACATCAGCAAAAAATATGGTGACAAATTACTGTACGAAAATTTAAGTTTTAACCTACCCCGTGGCGGCATCGTTGGCATCATCGGCGCAAACGGTGCAGGTAAAACCACGCTATTCCATTTGATCACAGGCGACGAACAACCAGACGATGGTGAATTCAGAACAGGTGGAACGGTTAAAATTGCTTATGTTGATCAATCACGCGACAGCCTTACTGATACTAATACGGTGTGGGGTGAAATCTCAGACGAACTAGACAACATCACCATTGGGAATTATACCGTTCCTTCTCGTGGTTACGTCAGTCGCTTTAATTTTAAAGGTGAAGACCAGCAAAAATTCATTAAAGACCTGTCGGGTGGTGAACGCAATCGTGTTCATTTAGCCAAGCTGCTAAAAAGCGGTGGTAATCTGCTGCTGCTCGATGAGCCAACCAATGACCTTGATGTAGAAACTTTGCGCGCACTGGAAGAAGCCATACTCAACTTTCCAGGCTGCGTCGTTGTTATCTCACATGACCGATGGTTCCTGGATCGTATCGCCACACATATCCTGGCTTTTGAAGGCGACAGCCAGACCAGCTGGTTTGAGGGCAACTACACCGAATATGAAGCAGATCGTGTTAAGCGATTAGGTGAAGATGCGGTGATTAATCCACACAGGATCAAATTTAAAAAATTACATTAGCATTGCTCTGAACAGTGTATCAGTCTAGATATTCTCTGGCAGATACAAGCTAAGCTCATGCTTTAGATGACAGACTCAGAGCCCTCAAACAGACGTCCATGAAAATCATGGTAATAGAGAAAAACGGTCAGTATCAACCATTTAAACTTTTCTCTTATTACATTAGTATTTGCTTAATATGCAAACGCGGATCGCGGAACAAGATTCCGCTCCTACAGATGCATTCTTACCTGTAGGAGCGGAATCTTGTTCCGCGATTCTTTTCAAGTCAGCACTTATCTCAATATATGATTGTTAGAAAACACTCAAAAAATTTAGCCGGGGCTCCCTTTTTCTTCATGTATGTCCGAGCGAGAGATTGCTTCCCCCTCTCCACTTGCAGAAATACGAGACCTTTCCGTAGATTTTTTTCTCTGCCGGTATTCATCCAGGAAGTGTTCAGTGAGAGTAAACACGATCAGTGCAATAAAAAATTCAGCCGCAAAACTTAAGATTTCATAGGTACTTTCACTGACTACCGGGCGTGTAGCTAATAAGCCCCATAAATTACCGAATTCTTGAACTTCAACCTGGTTTTGCACGACCTTCCCGGCTAACATTGCCATACCAAGACCTGCTGCATTATCGAGTACGGTTGTGCCACATCGTTTAAACCAGTTTTGTTTGTTATGTATTTTTACTATTTCATGACTAATACAAGATGAGCTTTTATGGATGTGTGGAGCAAGTTTTTCCTTATATACTTTCACTCCCAATACGGCACACTTCTTTGATTGAGGAATAATCAGCTTAACGATCACCTGTATGCATTTGTCGCTGCTTCTGCTACACAGGTTTTTAACGGTGGGTAGATACCTGGTGTTTTGACCTGTTGTTACATCTTGCGCCATGACGTTCATCTCGCCTATCACCCATATAATATGCCAGAGCAATATTATCGGGCTGTGTTATTTGGATTATGGATGATTTGGTCATTTGAAAATCTAGTTTGGTGAAGTCACTAACTGATTTAATTGCAGTAAATATCGACTGTAAAGAAAAAGCGGCTCTATGCAACAGAAGCATGAAGTGAATAAAAACCTTCGATAACACTAAAACCATAGGCTATCTGCTTATCATCAAACTCTTCGCGGTAACAGATGCGTCCGAGCACTTCCTGTGAACGATCATCAGGAAAACGTAACAATACCTGTACCCTGTCTTCGAGTTCGAAATTTACATCTGAAATAAAGCGAAAACCGCCTTTGCCTATATTTTCAACATAAAAAGACTTTTGCGATAGAACATCCTGTACTTCACCATTAATAATCAGCACCTGAATGCAATAACCTTCAACGGTGGACCTTTCTCTGCTTTTTTTCATATTTCCCATTAATTCTCTAAGTCACTGATTTAGTATAGTTAAAAATAAAAGATATGTGCTACGCTGAAGAAGTATCTGATGAACGGTATCGCTATTTTTCAGATTTTTTTGCGTTTGTTCGATTTGACTCTCTAAGGCGTGCTAATTTTTCTTTAATTTTTGTCTCTAACCCACGCTCGACCGGATGGTAGTACTCTTTTTCTCCCATCGCTTGCGGGAAATACGTTTCACCTGAAGCGAAAGCATCCTCTTCATCATGCGCGTATCGGTAATCCTTGCCATAACCGATTTCTTTCATAAATTGTGTTGGTGCATTTCTCAGATGTTCTGGAACATCCAGTGATGCAGAATTTCTGGCATCTGTCATCGCTTCTTTGTA
>DAOWFN010000055.1 GCA_030637945.1 Gammaproteobacteria bacterium | reverse complement strand
ATCCAGGCTGATAGGATTAATACAAAACGGTGGGCATGGGCGAGATGTTTTCGCAAAAGAACCATCTATGACGTGTGAAGTATCCTGTATTCGTGATATTTTTATCAGTTCAGCACCATCATGAACCGTACTATAAGTTTTGTCTTTTGTAATTTTTACTGCAACTTCTTTTGCCTGTGTGTTAAATGAAACAGCTACAGTCGCTGCCAATATGATACTGACTAAAGATTTGTTCATAAATTCCCCCTGTCCTATCTTTTCAAATGATCCAAAATGTCTTGTCTAATAGAATCAAGATCAGCTGATGAAGATTTTGTGTAATGGTAATAAACTGTTTGTTGATCAATAGAGCTCAACTTACGATAGAAAACAAAACTGCCATAAAAATGTTGTTTGAGAACTGTGGCGAATTCATCCTGTGCCAAACTCGGTGGTAGTGCGTCGCCTTCCAGATCACCTTCCCATGTCCAGTTTGTTTTTGTTATGCCGTCCGTAGAATTTTTATTAATTGGTTCTGCATCTTTCAACTGACCACTTTTATCAAGCGATGCTTCTTCCGCTTCACCTTCCAGCATTTTTAAATAAGCATCATCTGTTGCAACGGCCTTTAATGAAACCAGCAACGCAGTAATACACAGACTATTTATAATTAACCGGATGTATAAGTCCATTACATCTAGATCCTTTCGCTATTCTTAAAAATAAAGTTTTAAGCGCATTTAAAAACCCCGTTAATAAGAGTTAGTTATCTGGAAAGTCTCCAAACATATAATTGTTATAGCAGATGATTTTTAAAATATGTGGAATGTATCTTAATGCTGTGAAGATAAAGCCATACGATTCACCAAAAAAATAAGATACCATCTTATTCTCGGATAATTCCTGTAATATCTATTGTTTTTTACTGGTTACTCCAACCAAATTAGATTCGCCATACGCCCTGTTTTTTGCTGTCTACGATAAGAATAAAACCGGTCTCGCTCACTGTATGTGCAAAAATCGCCGCCGGTCACCTGTTCTACGCCCACAGACTGTAGCTCGATACGCGCTAATCGATAAATATCACATAAGTAATGGCCTTTTCTGCTTGCTACAAAAGCTGGGGCATTTAAATCATCTTTATCGACAAACGCCTGCATCACCTCTTCGCCCACTTCAAATACCTCAGGTCCTATTGCGGGACCTAAACTAACCAGAAGTTTATCGACAGAAGACTTCATAGCATTCAAGGTATTGCTGATAACGCCCGCATGTAAGCCACGCCAACCGGCATGTGCTACCGCCACCTCCGTGCCCGATCGATTACAAAGAAAAACAGGTAAACAGTCCGCAGTCAGCACCGCACACACGACTCCTTTTTTTTCCGTCACACTGGCATCTGCCTGTAAAACAGATGTGCCAGATTGTTCTAAAGCAATCTTTTCATCGACATGAATAACCGTGTCACTATGCACCTGATCAAGCCAAACCGGTTCAGAGGGTAATGCCAGGTCTTCGATTAATTTCGTTCGATTTTCTTTAACGGCTGACAGATCATCGTCAACGTGTGCCGCTAAATTATATTCGCTGTAACCGCCTGTACTGAAGCCACCTGTAATTAAAGTGGTATACGCTCGTACATTGACCGGGTTGTCTGAAAAGCTTATCGATAGATAAGAAGATTTTTTTTGATCACTCAACTTCATGCGCCTGCACATCAGCTTGTAACAAACTGATCAATCGCTGCATATCTTCTGGTAATGGCGCTTCAAATGAAACCTCACCATCATGTTCAGGATGAATAAAACTTAGCCTCCAGGCGTGAAGCGCCTGACGCTTAAAAGACTGTAAATAAGTGAGCAAATCCGCTTGTGCACCAGCGGGAATCCTCTGCCGCCCGGCGTAGACTGGGTCGCCCACGATGGGATGACGCAAGTGGCTCATATGGACTCTTATCTGATGAGTCCTCCCCGTTTCCAGTTGTACTTTAATGTGGCTATGTTCTCGAAATCGCTCGAGCAAACGATAATGCGTAATCGCCTCACGTCCATTTTCTCTTACCGCCATTTTTATACGATCACGCGGATGGCGCCCAATTGGCTGATCCACCCTGCCGCCGCCCGTTAATACACCATGCACTACCGCCTGATATTCACGCACGACTTCATGTTTTTGTATCTGGTCGACCAGGTATTTATGGGCACTCAGATTACGTGCAACCACCATTAATCCTGTAGTATCTTTATCAATTCGATGCACGATCCCTGCTCTTGGGATAGCAGCCAATGATTCATCAAAATACAACAGGGCATTCTGTATCGTGCCGGAATAATGCCCAGCCGCGGGGTGAACCACCATATCTACCGGTTTATTGATCACAATAATGGATTCATCCTGATGAATAATATCTAACGGAATATCTTCAGCCTCACAGGCTGTCTCAGATTCGATTGTCTGTGCGGTAAGTTGCAGCTCTTCATCACCCAGCACTTTGGTCTTCGGTTTAACCGTTTCACCATTAACCAGTATCTGCCCTTGTTCTATCCAGATCTTTAATCGACTGCGGGAATATTCAGGAAATAACTCTGCCACCACCACATCCAGGCGTTTTCCTGCAGACTCTTCTGTTAAATTTTTAATTATCGGTAATTCAGACATACGCCCTCGGTGCGAATGGTACTTCTTCAATGTACTACGTTATAATGCGACATTCTAACGAATTATTAATGACTACCTAAGATTTCTTTCAATGCGACATCTATTCATAATATTAATTTCAGCCATGTTATTTTCCTGTGCAGGTGCAGACAAGGATGAAACCGCAGAATATTCTGCGAAGGAGCTTTATGAAGAAGCTCAAACGGCCATCGACTCGGCCGAATTTCAAACCGCAGTAAAACACCTCGAAACCCTGGAAGCCCGTTACCCTTTTGACCCTTATGCAAAACAGGCGCAACTTGATATTGCCTACGCATACTACAAGTTCGAAGAGCTCGACCAGGCCACCAGTGCAGTCGAACGTTTTGCCCGCTTACATCCGCGTGATCCGCATATGGATTATGTGTATTACCTGAAGGGACTAATTAACTTCAACCGTGGCCAGGGCTTACTCGACGCATGGTTTCCCAGGGAACCATCACGACATGACCCGGCGGTGCTCGAACAAGCCTTTAATGATTTCGCAACTCTGGTACGTCGTTTCCCGAACAGTATTTATGCCGGCGATGCTAATCAACGTATGATCTACTTACGAAATCAACTGGCAGAAAAGGAAATTCTGATTGCACAATTTTATATAGAGCGACAATCCTGGCTGTCATCAGCAAAACGCGCAAAAGCAGTTATCGAGCGTTTTCCTAATACTATCTGGACAAAAGACGCGCTTGATATAATGTTACTGTCTTACCAAAAACTGGAGCTTGCAGACCTTGCTGCCGATACGCAAAGGATCATCGATTACAATGACTTTTCCGATGTGGCGACAACGATAGATCCAGACAAATACGGCAAAGCGCCACCTTCTTCAAACTAGCTTTAAAAAGATTCACCACGCAGACACGGTAAAAAGTTTTTCTTCTTTTGATTTACTTCCGACGATAACCCGAAGTAATCGGATAACGCCGGTCACGCCCAAACGCCCTGCGAGTAATGCGAATACCCGGCGCTGATTGCCGACGTTTGTGCTCGTTACGTTGCACCAGTGAAATTATCTGCAACACCGTTTCACGATCAATACCTTCAGCGACAATTTCATCGATGGGTTTATCCTGCTCCACAGATAATTTCAGGATACGATCCAATACATCATAATCCGGCAGAGAATCCTGATCACACTGACCCTCTCGAAGCTCTGCTGTCGGCGGACGCGTTAAAACTCGTTCGGGTATAACGGCTGATACACTATTCCTATAGCGGCATAGTTCATACACTAAAGTCTTGCAGACATCTTTGATCGGTGCGAAGCCGCCACACATGTCGCCATATAAAGTAGCGTAACCAACAGCCATCTCACTTTTATTTCCGGTGGTTAAAACCATGCGACCTTTTTTATTGGAGATTGCCATCAGCAACAGACCACGGCAACGCGCCTGAATATTTTCCTCTGTCGTATTAGCTGGCGCACCTTCAAAGACTGGTGCGAGCGTGGTTAAAAAACTGCTAAACACCTCTTCTATAGCAATCACGTCATATTTAACATCGAGACTCTTAGCCTCAGCTTCAGCATCCTGCAAACTGATATCTGCGGTATAACGTGACGGCATCATCACAGCCTGAACATTGTCTGCACCCAGGGCATCAACCGCAATGGCTAGTACCAGAGCAGAATCCACCCCACCAGATAAACCGATAATAACGCCTGAAAAACCGTTCTGACGAACAAAATCACGTACCCCAGTAACTAGCGCTTTATATACCAAAGTTTCTGTTGGCAGAGCATCGCTCGAGACCTCGGGTAAATCGCCAGCCGCAGCTGTAATATTTTTACCATCAAAAATAATATCCAGAGTGTCGGCCTCAAATACCTTTGCCCGCGCAACCAGTTGTGCCTGACTATTCACCGCGAGTGAATCGCCATCAAACACCAGCTCATCCTGTCCACCCACCATGTTGAGATACATAACAGGAAGCTCGAATGTTTTAACATTATGTTGCAAAATCTCAACACGTTCGACCTGTTTATCAATATGGAAGGGTGACGCATTTAATACGATAAGTGCTTGTGCCCCATCCAGCTTTGCCTGTCTTACACAATCAGCCTGCCAGACATCCTCACAGATAAGCAAGCCTAACTGATAACCTTTTACGCTGATAACCGCACTCTCATGGCCAGCAATAAAATAACGCAATTCATCAAACACAGAATAATTAGGCAAAGACTGCTTGAAATATGTTTGTTCGATAACACCATTCACCAGATATACAGCGGCGTTATACAAATTGCCCTGTGCTTCGATCGGCAGCCCAAATACCACTCCCGTTTCGCCAATAGTTTCTTTTAAGCTTTGTTGAATACGTAAACACTCATTTTTTGCCTGCAAAAGAAACCCCTGGCGATACAATAGATCTTCCGGCGGGTACCCAACCAACGCCAACTCAGGGAAAACAACCAGATCCGCCCCCTGCCGATGCGCATCGACAGAAGCATTGATTATTTTATCGGCATTGGATTTAATATCACCCACCTGAAAAACATCCTGTACCATTACGATCTTTATTGGCGCAGAAGTAGTTTTATTAGCAGGTGATGCAGATTCAGTCTGACTCATAGTATTCGGCTTATAGCTGCCCTGATTCTTAAACGATAATTAAACAAGAGATTTTAACATGCTACGTTCACTAGTAATTATTATTGCCATAATCGCCATTATTTTAGGATTACGCTTCATCATCAAAAGAAGAAAACGATGAAAAGTGTGTTCATTACAAGGTGTACAATCAAACTCTATAGCTCATAAAAACGACCAGAATTCTATAAACGGCTATACTTCACTAAATAATAAAGACATAAAAAAAAACAAGTGCCAAACAAGCAAGCCCTAAGTTCTATCTACACATCACAACGACGAACACCGGAAGCATGGTATCGCCTTCGTCTGTTTAATTACTTTCGTGGCTTTTTGGCATTGGTATTCATCGCCATTTATTTTAATGGCTGGTTACTCAAGCTTATCCCTGATGAATTTGCACAGGCAAATTTATTTATAAACACATCTTTTAGCTATTTTATCGCCAGTTTAATTTTCATCACCGGTATCCATTATCGAAAGCCGGGGCTTGATATACAAATCATCATCCATACGCTTATCGATATTTCCTGCATCATCGTCCTGATGCATGCTACTGGCGGCATTCGCAGCGGACTTGGTATGTTGCTCATTATCAGTATCTCGATGACCAGTATATTTTTACATAAAAAAGTTACTATATTATTTGCTGCTGTTGCAGCCCTGGCCATAATTGCTGAACAAGTTTATTCACAAGTCACATATACCGGCTATTCCCCTGCCTTTACCCAGGCAGGTTTACTCGGCATATTAATATTTGTCTCTGCTTTTTTAAGCATCTACACTGCTAGAAGACTTAAAGAAACCGAAAAAATAGCTGAAGAGGCCAGTCATGAACTGGAAGCTATCATTCAGATGAATCAGCACATTATCCAGAGTATGCGCACCGGTATTCTCGTGATAAAAAATAACGGTCTGATCTTAATGGCAAATAATGCCGCACTTGAATTACTCGGCAACATTTCTATCGATTCACAAACAGATTTAAAAGACGTGTCCGCCAAACTGCATGACCGCTTTCTTGACTGGAAGGATAACGCTGTTCAAAATCACCTTCCCATACAACAGGCTCAAGGCTTACCCGATCTGCAACCTGGATTCAGCCGTATTGAACAGAACGAAAAAACTGGCCGCAGTCATGGCAGAACCCTGATCTTTATTGAAGATGCCACACAGATAGCACAACGTTTTCAACAGGTAAAACTGGCTTCTCTTGGTCGCCTGACAGCCAGTATCGCCCATGAAATTCGCAATCCTTTAGCGGCTATTAATCATGCCGGACAGTTACTCGGTGAAACCACGAGAGATAAAGCTGATGCAAAATTAACCGGTATAATTAACACGCAGGCAAAGCGGCTAAATGGGATTGTTGAAAATGTGCTACAACTCTCGAGACAACAACGCGGTACGCCGGAGACCATTCATCTATCGCGATGGCTAACACAATTTAGAGCCGAGTTTATTTCAACCAATAATTTACAGGCATACCAGATTCAAATTACCATCGTGCCAAATGATATTAAAATATTCTTTGACGCCACCCAGTTACATCAGGTGATGTGGAATCTGTGTTCCAACGCCATAAACCATTCAGGTGTGGAACACTCAGATCTCATGATCAATATTCACGGAGAAATCGACAGCATCGTAAACCAGCCTTACATAGACATAACAGACAATGGTTCAGGCATCGATAAAGAAACACAGACACATATATTCGACCCATTCTTTACCACAAGTTCAACTGGCACGGGTCTTGGCCTGTACATCACCAAAGAGGTGATCGAAAGCAACCGTGCTAAAATAAGGCACATATCACCCACTTCGGGCGGAACGTGTTTCCGGATAGTTTTTCAACAACCACATTAATCACACACTCTTAAGGAACCTCTGATCAATTATATATTATCTCTGCGAGACCTGAAGCGTACAGATACAAGGCGTGCTTTGCAGCAAATGGCCTTAGTCCTTTGCAAAAAGTGCAACGCAGTAGATGTGCGTTTCAGGCCTCGCCCTGTGGGGCTTACAGACGGGTTCGCACTCTGCGTTACAAGCTTTCACCATGCAATAAGCATGTTTTCAAACTTGCGCCTTGAT
>DAOWFN010000087.1 GCA_030637945.1 Gammaproteobacteria bacterium | reverse complement strand
TTCTTTCAACTGTGCCGTTTTATCTAATAGCTGCAGTTCAAAATTGTTTGCGTCATTGTGTACTGCAATTATATCGTTACCATCAGGAAACCAGCTTGCAAACAGGTAACGGCCACATTCGGTTAGACGCTGCAATTTACCAAGGTCTTCATCATATAAATATATGTCTTTATATACTGTGTAATTATTACAAAATTCATTTTGCGTCAGCAGCAGACCGGCGGTGGGATGCACATCCAGATCCGCTCCATTGTTAAGATCGACGAGCTCCTCCGTCTTACCATCTGGATCAATATGCATCAGGCTCGCGCGTTTATAACCGCCATTACGAACATAAAAAATCTCATCTCCCGCCGCAGTCGCAACGGCACGCACTGAATCCGTTCGGTAGGCGTCTTCTGAAATCCGGCTACCCTTTTTGATTCCTTTAGACTCTATGGCTTCTATCTGTGGCTGAAACCTTTGCTCTAACCATTGTTGATACTCTTCCCATAAGACGGTTAAATCTTTTCCCAATGTCTCCTTCGCATTGGTATTGATAAAAAATGGCAGCAGATTTTCACTGTATCCATCGATCCACAGCTGTAATTTATCTTCGCCATATCTCTCTGCTAAAAAGCTCATAAAATACACGCCATACAGATAGCGGGTAGTACCGGCGGGCCAGGTTGTAACGGGTAGATTTATATGTGATATCGGCTGCAGGCCATTGGCGACTTCTTCTCGCATCATAGACTCAAACATCGTACTCTGACCTCGGCCAATACCGCGCTCCAGATCGGTTTCCTTCTGTGTGGCCACGCCCTCTATAACCCACGAAGGCTGAAACAAGTTTGGAAACAGTAAAAAGAATCGGCCAAAGATATTTCTTAAAAACTCGGGAGAGCCGGCACTTTTATCCAGATGAATAATATGCGTATATTCATGAAGTATCAGCGTCGTTAACCAGTCATCAAAATCTTCCAGTGTATTAACACTGGTTGGTGGCGCCAGGAATATGACGGTACGATTAAAAAATATGGGGGCAGCAAAACCATTGGGTTGGTCGGTTTCATCACTGAGAATAAGGTGTGTTTTATCCGCCGGGTACCAGTTCAGCTCATCCGTTAAACGAAGATGAGCCTCTTCAGCAATGGCTAAGACTCTTTCGGCAATATCTTTATTGCCCTCAGAAAAATGGACGTATAGATGTTCGCTTTCGATCGTTTTCCAGTCGAGACCGGGATCAACAGCAAAAACACTTTTGCTCATTAATAATAAACAAACGATTATTACAGCAACTTGTTTCAATCCAGGGAACCTCTGATTAAGTCTGGGTCGAATATATTGTGATTAAAATATTCTGATTCAAGGCGTGGAATGCGCGTAATAGCGGTGCTATTGCGAAGTTCCAGAACGCAGAAGCAGGATGTTTCAATCGCAAGATATCGATTCATGACTTATTCAGAGGCTCCCTGGATATCCAAATTATTTTTTAATACCAAAAAGAACAAACAAAACGCCTATTGCGCCGGCAATCCATGATACTAACGGTGCACCATAAGTTTGCGGTACTGAATCACCTAATGTATAAATAACGGCTGCAGCGATCAACATGCTGGAGCCACTGATAACGAGCAGGCTGCGCTGGTGACTATATTTTATTTCTTCGCGGAGCTTTTCTATCTCAGCTCTCTGCTTTAAATGATACTCACCGTCTGCATAAACCTTCAGACTTTTATATATCAGGCCAGGCATCTCTGGCATTTTTTCGATCAGATACGGTAGGTCATCTTTTAAATTTCGCAGTAATGCACGGCCACCCACCTGGTCTTCCATCCAGTTCTCTAAAAATGGTTTTGCCGTCTTCCATAGATCAAGGTCCGGGTACAATTGCCGGCCCAGACCCTCAATGTTCAATAATGTTTTCTGTAATAAAACAAGTTGCGGCTGCACTTCCATATTAAAGCGACGAGCCGTCTGGAATAATCTTAACAATAACTGCCCGAATGAAATGTCCTTTAACGGCTTCTCGAAGATGGGCTCACACACACTTCTTATCGCTGATTCAAATTCATCTACACGCGTATCTGAAGGTACCCAGCCTGACTCTACATGCAGCTTTGCAACCTTATAATAGTCGCGCTGGAAAAAGGCCAGAAAATTCTCCGCCAGATAACGTTTATCGGTATGGCTTAAGGTGCCCATAATGCCGAAATCTACCGCGACATATTTTGGTCTCTTTGGATTATCTGTATCAACAAAAATATTACCCGGGTGCATGTCCGCGTGAAAAAAGTTATGGCTAAATACCTGGGTAAAAAATATTTCAACGCCCATGGCCGCCAGCCGTTCCATATCTGTACCACGCTCGACGAGCGCATCGATATCCCGGATCGGCACACCATAGATTCTTTCCATGACCAAAACATTTTTACGCGCATAATCCCAATATATCTCTGGCACGTATAGATCACTTGATCCTTCAAAATTTCTGCGCAGCTGGCTGGCATTGGCCGCTTCACGTAACAGGTCCAACTCATCGATGATCGTTTTTTCATATTCAGCGACAACTTCAACGGGGCGCAAACGGCGCAGTTGTGATGAATACTTCGCAGCCAATTCAGCAATGATATATAACAGTGAAATATCACGCTTAATGACAGGCAGCACATCAGGGCGTAAAACTTTTATGACAACATCTTCACCGGTTTTTAATACAGCCGCGTGCACTTGTGCGATCGATGCTGAAGCCAGAGGCGTCTCCTCAAAACTTCCAAACATATCGTCAACGGACGCATCGTATGCTTTCTCTATTATTTCTCTGGCTTGCTTGTTTGGAAAGGGTGGCACGTCGTCCTGTAAACGTTGCAACTCATCAGCAATATCATCCGCTAACAGGTCACGACGTGTTGACAACATCTGGCCAAACTTGATAAAAACCGGCCCAAGATCCTCAAGCGCTTCACGCATACGTACGGCACGCGGCTCTCGCTTACGGCGAAACCAGTTCCACGGAAAGACATATATGATGAAACGAAACGGACGAAATAGATGAGTGGCGAAAACGATGTCGTCCAGGCCATGCATCATTAACACCCAGTTAATACGTAATAATCTAATGAATTGACCCGGCGTTAAAATTGGCATTTTTATTTATTCGCTTTCTATTTAGACGCTGGTTTTAACAACGAACCCACCCGGGCTTGCAAACGGTCAACATCGTTTCTCAATTGATCGACTGCATCATTAAAAATTTCGAGCTCTGTTTCTGTGACCACGTCACGGCTTTCTTCCTGCAGATACTCACTAACACTCATGGATAGTGACTGGATCGACTGCTTTCCCCAACGGCCAAGCTTCTCACCCGCCTGTTGAATCTGGTAAGCAAAACTGTCGCCAAATATTTTAGCCAACGGTTCTGACCAGTCGATATCCATCTGCGAAAACACTTTCTTAAACTGATGGCCTAATCGAGTATCGCCACTTATTTCAACTTCACCCTTCAACAACAGGTCGGCAGCATTTGATACCAGGCCCATCTTAAATAACGAGAGGGGTGTACCGCGTAATATGGTATCGACCTTGCCTTCATACTCACTCCTGACCTGTATGCCGTTAGCATCAGGAAACAGGTAAAGCTCTTTATCGATGTCGAGTATCTCCAACTTAACGACCTTGCCGCTAAACTGCGCTAACTGACCGAGCATTTCAGGGTCAAGTGCAAGGTATCGGCTGATGGCTGTTTCGAGCAGCAGCATAATCTTACAGCTTGAAGCCTTTATGCAAAGCGACTATGCCACCGGTCATATTATGGTATGTGCAGCGCTCAAAACCGGCTTCTTTCATCATCCGCTTGAGCGTTTCCTGATCAGGATGCATACGGATCGATTCCGCAAGATAACGATAACTCTCTTCGTCGTTTGCGATCAACTTGCCCATTTTAGGCAGTATATTAAATGAATAAAAATCGTAGATT
>DAOWFN010000111.1 GCA_030637945.1 Gammaproteobacteria bacterium | reverse complement strand
GCAGCATAAGATGCTCTCCCGCTGGTCGAGATGACAACAATACTTAACTTTTCTATATAGGCACTCACTACAGTGATATAAATATCAAAACGAAACCTTTGGCGGTGCCTGTATCTCAGCGCTATCTTCAAACTCCAGCAGACTGGCATCTGCCGCATGACCAAAAGAGGTAGCAAAAAAGTTTTGCGGGAAAGACTGTTTGTAAGTGTTGTATTCCATCACGCTATCATTAAACGATTGCCTGGCAAAAGACACTCTGTTCTCTGTGCTCGTTAGCTCTTCACTCAACTGCATCATATTCTGGTTAGCTTTTAAATCGGGGTAATCTTCCATCACCAGGTTAAAACGGCCCAATGCACTTGATAACTGCCCTTCTGCCTGAGCCAGTGTTCCCATCACAGCAGCATCACCGGGATTGTTTTTCGCCGCTTCCAGACTAGATGATGCCGCATTACGCGCACTGATAACAGCGTCCAATGTCTCACGCTCATGCTTCATATAACCTTTGGCGGTTTCGATTAAGTTAGGAATTAAATCGTAACGTCGTTTTAACTGTACTTCGATCTGCGCAAAGGCATTTTTATAGCGATTTTTAAGTGATACCAGCTGATTAAAAATACCGACGATATAAAATACCGTAAGACCGATAATAACCAATATCACGATTGTTGAGGTTTCCATTAATATCTCCCTGTTTCAGTTAATTAGTTACAACAGATAATTATTTTTTATCTTCAGCTTACTATAGTTTTTTTCACAAGCAAAAAAAACAGCCTGACGGCTGTTTTTTACACGACTAAAATCTGGCTTAGTTGTTTTGGATAACAATATTCGGGAATTTGGCTGAATAGTCCTTCGCTTTCAATGATAGTTTTGCCGCTGTACGACGAGCGATGTCACGATATAATATCGAAGTTTTGCTATCAGGGTCATCTGCAACCGAAGGATGTCCATCATCCGCATTAATACGGATATCGATATCCAACGGCAATGCACCAAGAAAATCAACATTGTGTAAATCACACATTTTCTCACCGCCACCCTGGCCAAAGATATGCTCGGCATGACCGCATTCTGAACAGATGTGAATACTCATGTTCTCAACCACACCCAGTACAGGCACTTCTACCTTCTCAAACATCTTCAGACCTTTACGTGCGTCTAATAATGCAATGTCTTGTGGTGTTGTCACGATTACCGCGCCACTGACAGGTACTTTTTGCGCCAATGTTAACTGCACGTCACCTGTACCCGGTGGTAAATCGATAATCAAATAATCCAGTGATTTCCAACGGGTATCACGAAGTAATTGTTCCAGCGCCTGTGTCACCATCGGACCACGCCAGATCATCGGTGTTTCTTCGTCGATCATGAAACCGATCGACAACGCCTGCAGACCATGTCCACACATCGGCTCCAGGGATTTACCATCAGAGGAATCAGGTTTACCTGAAATACCTAACATACGAGGAATACTTGGGCCATAGATATCCGCATCCAGAATACCAACACGCGCACCTTCTATCTGAAGCGCCAATGCCAGGTTTACAGAAGTCGTTGATTTACCAACACCGCCTTTGCCCGATGCCACAGCAATCACGTTTTTAATACCTTCCAGTGGGTTCATGCCACCTTGAACAGTATGGCTGCCAATCTCCCATGTTGAATCAACTTCGGCTGAAGATACACCATCAACTTTTTCGATAATTGCTTTTAGATCAGCCGATAATTTATCAACGAAACCAAAGGCTGGATAACCGAGAACGATCTTAACTTTTACATCACCGCCGTCGATGGCGATATCTTTAACGACACCTGCAGTGACAGGATCCTTTTCAAGGTAAGGATCGATATATTGCTTAAGGGCTGATTCAATTTGTTCTTTTGTAATGCTCATGGCGAACTCCGCATAAGTCAGCTTACTCATTACATTATATGCTTAAGCTGAGCTGTAATTCTAAAAAATTGAGGGCACATTCTACAGTAATAACACCCTGATTAACCTTAACTTTTCAGGGGAGGCAGACTAGCCCTAAATAGATAGTCACTGTCTAATGCGGGCAAAAAATGCCATTTTCAACCCTCAGCAAACATATTTATCTTAAGTCGCCGACATTCGGGCTTTTTCGTGCATTAAACCCGGCAAAATGCTAAATTGTGCGCCCTTTGCATAGCGTAGTAATTAACTCGACACAACATGACAGACGAACGCCAAAATTCAAAACGCAATATCCTGGTGACCAGCGCACTACCCTATGCGAATGGACCAATACATCTAGGACATTTAGTCGAATATATACAGACCGATATCTGGGCCCGTTTCCAGCGCTTACGCGGCAACAACTGTTATCACGTCTGTGCTGATGATGCACACGGCACGCCTATCATGTTACGTGCTCGTCAGGACGGCATCACCCCGGAAGAGCTGATCGCTGCTACGCAGAAAGAACATGAAGCGGACTTCGCTGATTTTTTGATCGACTTCGATAACTACTACAGCACCCATTCAGACGAAAACAAAGAGTTTGCTTCCAGCATTTATCTAAAATTGCGTGATGCAGGTCATATACGAACACAGACCATCAAACAGGCTTACGATCCAGAAGCTGAAATGTTTCTGCCCGATCGTTTTATCAAAGGCACCTGTCCCAAATGCGGTGCTGATGATCAATACGGTGATAACTGCGAAGTCTGTGGTGCGACCTATGACCCGACGGAATTAAAAAATCCGGTATCTGCAGTCAGCGGCGCGACACCTGTTGAAAAAGATTCCGAACAATATTTTTTCAAACTCAGTGATTTCTCTGACATGCTGCAGCAGTGGCTCAAAGAAGGCCACGTACAATCGGAAGTTGCCAACAAACTGGACGAGTGGTTTGCGGAAGGACTGAAGGACTGGGACATCTCACGCAATGCACCCTACTGGGGCTTTGAAATTCCCGATGCTCCAGGCAAATATTTTTATGTCTGGATGGATGCGCCCATGGGTTACATGGCAAGTTTCAAAAACCTGTGCGATAAATCTGACATCAACTTCGATGACTACTGGGCGGCTGACAGCAAAAATGAACTGTATCATTTCATCGGCAAAGACATCGCACGTTTTCATACCCTGTTCTGGCCCGCTGTTTTAGACGGTGCCGGTTACCGCAAACCGACCGCCGTTTTCTGCCATGGTTTCCTTACCGTCAACGGTCAGAAAATGTCGAAATCACGCGGCACCTTTATTAAGGCGCGCACCTATCTCGAGCAGTTAAACCCAGAATACCTGCGTTATTACTACACCGCTAAATTATCTTCTGGTGTAGACGATATCGATCTAAACCTTGAAGACTTCATGCAGCGAGTCAATTCTGACCTGGTTGGTAAAGTCGTTAATATTGCCAGTCGCTGCGCCGGTTTCATCACCAAAAAATTTGATAAACAATTATCTGCAGAGTTACCTGAAACCGGACTGTATAACGACATCGTTGCTGCTGGCGAAATAATTGCCGGCCATTATGAAAACCGCGAATACAATAAAGCGGTACGCGAGATCATGGCACAGGCGGATAAAGCCAATGTCTATATCGATGAGAACAAACCCTGGGTACTGATCAAAGAAGAAGGACGAGAAGACGAAGTGCAAAAAATCTGCACACAGGGACTGAATATGTTCCGTCTGCTCATGACTTACCTGAAACCGATATTACCGGCCACCGCAGAAAAATCCGAAGCCTTCTTAAACACCGAACTGAGATGGGCGGACATTAACCAGCCATTACTCTCACATAGCATCAATAAATTTAAACCGTTGCTTACACGCATAGAAAAAGAGCAGATAGACGCCATGACTGAAGCTTCCACAGAAAACATGCCCACTGAAGAAATCACCGTCAGCGGACCACTGGCTGATGACCCGATTGCCAGTGAAATAAGCTTCGATGATTTCGCCAAAGTCGATTTACGTATCGCTAAAATCGTTAAGGCAGAACATGTGGAAGGCGCAGATAAACTATTACAGCTTACGCTGGATATGGGTGGTGATACACGCAATGTATTCGCCGGCATCAAATCTGCCTACAAACCAGAGGATCTGGAAGGCAAGCTCACGGTTATGGTCGCCAATTTAGCCCCGCGTAAGATGCGCTTTGGTCTATCTGAAGGCATGGTACTGGCTGCAGGGCCCGGCGGAAAAGACCTGTTCATCCTCAATCCTGACGACGGTGCGGTTGCAGGAATGAAAGTCAAATAAATCTGTAGGGTGAGTATTGCCCCCTACCCAACTAAAGATCAAAAACATTTCACCGCAGAGACGCAGAGGGTTAATTTGTTTGTGGCGCCTACGGCGCTACAAACAAATTAAAAACATTTTTCTCTGCGTCTCCGCGCCTCTGCGGTAAAAAGCTCTTTTTGCTTCTAGCTATCAGACAATATAAACCTACTTTCTTCATTGATTTTATTCGGTTTTCTTTAATATAAATCAACAAAATACACGACCGCAATCTGATAGAATGCGCGCATGACAGAATACGCACTCATCCTGCTGAGTACCATATTAGTTAACAACTTCGTTCTGGTTAAATTTCTTGGCCTGTGTCCTTTTATGGGTGTTTCCAGAAAACTGGAAACCGCCATCGGCATGGCGTTAGCCACCACCTTTGTACTCACCCTCTCGTCAGTCAGCAGCTATCTGGTCAACGAATACATCCTGGCACCATTAGAGCTCGAATATATGCGAACCATCATGTTTATCCTGGTGATTGCTGTGGTCGTGCAATTTACTGAAATGGTCGTACATAAAACCAGCCCGCTGTTATATAACGTGCTCGGAATTTTTTTACCCTTGATCACGACCAACTGTGCGGTTTTAGGCGTTGCACTACTTAATATTCAGGGGCAACACGGATTCTTACAATCACTGTTCTACGGTTTTGGTGCTGCCGTTGGCTTCTCTCTGGTATTAATTTTATTTTCGGCCCTGCGCGAACGTATTATCGTTGCCGATGTGCCCGAGGCCTTTCAAGGCACATCCATCGCGTTAATAACCGCGGGCATTATGTCACTTGCATTTATGGGATTTACAGGTCTCATAAAAATATAAGACTAAAATATTAACCACGCATGTTCACTGTCATCATCACACTCGCCATCATCGCCAGTATTTTTGGTTTAGTACTTGCCTATTCTGCGATCCGATTTAAGGTTGAAGGTGACCCGGTAGTAGACCAGATCGATGCACTGCTACCACAGACACAGTGTGGTCAATGTACCTATGCAGGTTGCCGACCCTATGCTGAAGCGATGGCCAAAGGTGAAGCTGACATTAACCGGTGCCCGCCGGGTGGTGAAGCTACCATTATTGCTCTGGCTGACCTATTGGATGTTGAAATAAAACCGCTGAATGCTGAACTTGGAGAAGTCAAAACCCTGCCAACGATCGTACGCATTGATGAAGAGACCTGTATCGGTTGCACACTCTGTATTCAGGCATGCCCCGTCGATGCCATACTAGGTGCAGCAAAACATATGCACACGGTTATCGAGTCTGAATGCACTGGTTGTAATCTATGCATCCCACCTTGCCCTGTTGACTGCATCCATATTTTTGAAGTTGAGCCGACAGTACGAACCTGGACAGCAAAATTACCTGATATTACATTTGCTGCGCCCAGTGCCGGTTAACGCGTAATTATGAACCTAACGAAATCACAAACAGCAGAAGAAAGTCTTGCAGCATTTGATGGCGGTCTAAAACTGGTTTCATACAAGAGCATATCAACACGTACTACGATCACTGCAATCGCACAAAGTAAACAATACATTGTCCCACTGCAGCAGCATATCGGTGTTATTAGCCAGGTATTAGTAAAACCAGGGGAAAAAGTATTAAAAGGTCAAATGCTTGCCAAACCAGGAAATTTGATCAGCGCAGCGATACATTCACCTGTCTCAGGCACCATAACAGACATCACACAACATGATGTCCCGCATATTTCGGGACTGGCTGACCAATGTGTCATCATCGAAAACGACTTCAATGATGAATGGATTAAACGACAACCACTGGGTGATGACTATAATCAAAAATCATCACAGGATCTGCGCAAGATTATCCGTGATTCAGGCATCGTCGGTCTGGGCGGGGCAACATTCCCTTCTTCAGTCAAACAGACTGAAATAAACATCAAAACCTTAATTCTTAACGGTGCGGAATGCGAACCATATATTACCTGTGATGATGCACTCATGCGTGAACGTGCACAGGAAATATTATCTGGCGCCGATATTATCGGCCACATCATTAAAGCCAGACAATGCATCATTGCTATCGAAGATAATAAACCCGAAGCGATTAAAGCCATACAGAGCGCTATAGATCAGGATGGTACTGGTTTTTTTCAGATCAGTATCATACCAACCATCTATCCAAGTGGTGGTGAGAAGCAGCTGATTAAAATCATTACGGGTAAAGAGGTACCGAAAAGTCGTTACCCTGCCGAACTCGATGTCCTGTGCCATAATGTTGCAACCGCATACGCCATACATCGCGCCATCTACTTTGCAGAACCATTAATTTCACGAATCACTACCATCACTGGCCACGGCGTTTCTCAACCACAAAACGTCGAGGTACTAATCGGAACATCGATGAAACATTGTATCGAACACTGTGGCGGATACACAGATGATAGTGCTGAACTCATCATGGGCGGACCGATGATGGGGTTTTCCCTTAGCTCTGACACTTTACCCATAGTCAAAGCGTGCAACTGTTTACTCATAACGACAAAAACCGAAGACATACAAAAAGAAAAACACCTGCCCTGTATCCGCTGCGGCAAATGCGTGGAAGTCTGCCCAGTGCGGTTATTGCCGCAGCAACTGTACTGGTACGCAAGCAGTAAAAATATCGATCGTCTGGTAGAACATAATCTATTTGATTGTATCGAATGCGGCTGCTGCGCTTACGTGTGCCCAAGCGATATACCACTCGTGCAATATTATCGTTATGCTAAAACAACAATCTGGCAACAGGAACGTGAGCGGAAATCTTCGGACATCTCACGTTTACGTTACGAAGCGCACCAGCAAAGAATAGAAAAACAAAAACGCGAACGTGAAGAAAAACTACGCAAAAAGCGTGAGATGCTAAAAATCAAAAATGCAGATAGCGACAAGAACAGCGAACAGACAGCCATTACCGAAGCCCTGGCTCGCGCACAAGAAAAAAAGGCCGAACGTCTAAAAGAAAAAAACAAGGAAACAGACTAAATGAAGCTACAGAAAGCAACAACAGAGCCGTTACCATGTAGGTGCGAATTTATTCGCTCAGCGGAGCCAAACATTAACACCTGCGTGCGAATAAATTATTCGGCATATCCATATGCCTCACCCATGTGGGTTAACATTCAAATCGTTCCAGACGATTTAGTCGCACCTACATAGAACCATAAAAAAATAAGCACCAATGTTATTTAAACGCTCACCATCACCGCATATAAAAGACAACATCAACGTCCATGACATGATGTTCATGGTGCTCTACGCCTTAATACCGGGTGCCCTGGCGTCCATGTATTTTTTTGGCTGGGGCGTTTTATTCAACTTATTGATCGCGATCAGTGTCTGCCTGTTAACCGAAGCTGCAATGCTGAAAATGCGAGGTCGTGAGATTTATTCGACGCTTCAAGATGGAAGCGCACTACTCACTGCCTGTTTATTGGCACTAGCCCTGCCGTCACTGGCGCCGTGGTGGATAACAGTCATTGCATCACTCTTCGCTATCGTTGTAGCAAAACATTTATATGGCGGCCTCGGTTTTAATCCATTCAACCCGGCAATGGTTGGCTATATTGTAGTAATGATTTCCTTCCCGCTGGAAATGACGTTGTGGTCAACACCTATGGGTGTAGCCATAGGAAACACCAGCGGCTGGCCCGATTTCAGTACTACATTCAACTGGGTATTTCTTGGCGTACTGCCTTTTTCAGAAACCGTTGACAGTATCTCAATGGCAACACCCATCGACCTGATCAAAACACAACTCAACCAGCTACACGACATATCAGAAACCAGAAGCAATACTGAATACAGCGCATTATTTTCCAGTATCAGCGGTACCGGCTGGCAGTGGATAAATATTTTATTTCTAGCAGGCGGCATCTGGCTGGTAAAAAAAGACATTGCTGACTGGCGCATACCCACTGCATTTCTTATCAGCCTGGTTTTAATCTCCAATATGTTTTCTGTCATCGATTACGCCAACAACAGCTCTGCACTGTTTCATGCATTTAGTGGCGGCACGATGCTGTGCGCATTTTTTATTGCCACCGACCCGGTAACCGCCTGTACTACACCGCGAGGGCGCTGGATATATGGTGCAGGCATAGGCGCGCTGGTTTATATCATACGCAGCTGGGGCGGCTACCCTGATGGCATCGCGTTTGCAGTAGTACTGATGAATATTGCTGCACCACTCATTGATTATTACACTAAGCCTAAAGTATTTGGCGACACGAACAGATAAACTTATTGATCGTTTAGTTGAGACTAAAATACAAACATCTTTAAACCATGGCTATAATTTTTCAATATAAAAAAAATATTCTGATCACCACCTCACTGCTCATTATTTTTGCAGTCGCTGGTGCCGTGTTAGTGGGTTTAGCCTTCATACAGACAGAAGACGACATCAAGTACAATGAAAAACTTACTCTACTGCGTAAATTAAACAATATCGTTCCAGCCGAAGCATACGACAACGACTTGCTCATCGACACGATAACAATCAAACCCAACCGCTTGCTTGGCACAAAAGAAAACTCATTGGCATACAGGGCCAGAAAAAATGACCAGAACGTCGCTGTAGTTCTTTCCAGCATCGCACCTAATGGCTACAATGGTCCCATACATATGCTGGTAGGTATTTATGAAGATGGCCGACTGGCCGGCGTAAGGGTTGTCAAACATCGAGAAACGCCCGGCCTCGGTGATGCGGTAAGTGTTACACATTCTAACTGGATATTAAGCTTCGACAAGAAGTCGCTCAGCAACCCTGATGAAACACAATGGAAAGTTAAGCGCGATGGCGGTATCTTTGACCAGTTCACGGGTGCCACCATTACCCCACGTGCAGTAGTGAAAGCCATACACAATGCTTTGTTATACTTTAAACAGAACCGAGCGATGTTATTTAGCAAACCAGAAACCGTACTAAACGAACCTGAAAGCATTCAGCAATGACAGAAGAAACACCAATAGCCACATCACCACCGCTATCAGCACAGGTTTCAACACTGAGCAAAAATGGACTGTGGACAAATAATGTTGCACTGGTTCAACTGCTGGGCCTGTGCCCCTTACTAGCCGTAACAGGCACTGTTATTAATGGATTAGGACTTGGTATCGCTACATTGATCACACTGCTGTTATCTAACAGCATCGTTTCATTAATTCGACCCTGGCTTAAATCAGAAATTCGTATCCCGATATTTGTGCTTATCATTGCATCCATCGTAACCACGATCGAATTAATCATGAACGCATGGTTTCATGATCTATACCTTGTATTAGGCATCTTCATCCCTTTGATCGTTACCAATTGCTCGATCATCGCTCGCGCAGAAGCCTTTGCCTCAAAAAACAACCTCATTGATTCTGCACTCGATGGCTTTATGATGGGACTTGGTTTCACACTGGTCTTAGTGGTACTGGGTGGCATGCGTGAATTAATTGGTTTCGGTACCTTATTTGCCAATGCACAATTAATGTTTGGTGACATCGGTCACTCGATGACCATTACCTTCAGTGAAGATTACCCCGGTTTTCTGCTGGCAGTACTGCCACCAGGGGCATTTATCGGACTCGGCTTACTTATCGCACTAAAGAATATTATTGATAAACGCCAGAATGCACAACAAGCAGTAGTTATTCAGGATGCCGGGGCAGTAACCACTAGTTAAACTTGAAAAATTCTGACATCGCGGAACAAGATCCCGCTCCTACAAATGCATTGTTATCCGTAGGAGCGGAATCTTGTTCCGCGATTTTCTCAGTCGAGTAAAATTCATGAACAAAACAAAACGTCACGAAATTTTTTCACGTTTACAAAAAAATAACCCCAAGCCGACAACCGAACTTAATTTTAATTCGACGTTTGAATTATTAATTGCCGTCATATTATCTGCACAAGCAACAGACAAAGGCGTAAACATTGCTACAGCAAAGCTCTATGCTGTAGCCAACACACCTGAAGCCATATACAAACTTGGTTTAGATGGTCTAAAAAAATACATTAAAACAATTGGCCTGTATAACACGAAAGCAAAAAACATCATCAAGACCTGCAAGATATTAATCGATAAACACGACAGCACCGTTCCTGATGACCAGAAAAAACTGGAAGCCCTGCCCGGTGTTGGACGAAAGACAGCAAATGTTGTCCGTAACACAGCATTCGGCCATCCAACCATGGCCGTCGACACACATATTTTCCGTGTATCTAATCGAACAAAAATTGCACCCGGTAAAAATGTTCTGGAAGTAGAAAAGAAACTGATCAAGTTTATTCCACAAGAGTTTATGATCGATGCTCATCACTGGTTGATTTTACTTGGGCGGTATACCTGTGTTGCGAGGAAACCTCGGTGTGGGTCGTGTTTGATTGAGGATTTGTGTGAGTTCAAGGATAAAACGGAGTGATACTAAAATTACTGTCATCTTGAACGAACGTGATCCCTGCATGGATGCAGGTTATTAGGGCAACGCAGGAGCGGTTGCCGAAAGATCTTATACTCCTAATTTTGTATTCAAACATTTACGACTTGTTTTTATTTAGGCATTGCGGTATTCGCACCGCGGGCGAGTTACTTTTCTTGCTACAGCCCAAGAAAAGTAACCAAAAGAAGGCCGCCCCGATTCGTTTGCCCCGAAAAAAACACTCGGGGTGCCTGAATGCTTGAGTGTTGCCAACGAGCCCGCCTTGATGTGCCGTCCAGGCGCACAAGGCTAAATTCGCCTTCCCTGGCGAATTTGCTCTACCAACACTCAAACATTCAGCAAATGAAAAGGGACTACAAAAACCAACAAACAGAAACAAGGGTCTTTCTTGCAGTGTATGTATTACATTAGCACTGTTTTATTTTTTTGATCTTCCTCCACCCTTAAGCAAGCCATTGAAACGTCGCGGTTGTCATGGGCTTTCTGCGCCAGCATGTTTGAGCGTTTTTTGCGAGTTCTGGCGCAGCATGATAACCGCGACGTTTCAATGGGAACCCCTGTGTCTTTTACAGGGGCGTAGCTGTAGTGGCGGCTTTTTCTGGTTACTCTTTTTAGCTGTTGAAAAAGAGTAACTCGCCTGCGGTGCGAATACCGCAATGCCTAAATAAAAACAAGTCGTAAATGCCAATCAAAAAAATAACAAACTATACGTTCCCACGTGGGAACGAGATACAAAAACCCTAAATGTATTAACCAACCACATCCTGTAGAATCACCCTCCTCATATAAATACAAATACAAACACAAACCACCATGTTCGGAAACAACAGAAACGAATTACGCCAGGTCTATCTGAGCTGCTGGCAACTCAAAAAAAATAAACTGCCAATGGACCCAATGCAGGAGGTCGTAGCCAACATTATCGAACTACATCCTGAATATCACCAGCTTCTGGAGAATGATGAAATCGTTGATAAAGATTTTTCAGCAGAAACAGGAGAGAGCAATCCTTTCCTGCATATGAGTATGCATATCGCCCTGCATGAACAGATAAGCACAGATCGGCCAAAGGGTATCAACGACTGTTATCAAAAATTATGCCTGCTTCACGGCGGTCCTCATGATGCTGAGCACGCCATGATGGAATGCCTGGGCGAAGCGCTATGGCAAGCACAACGCGACCAGACGACACCCGATGAAACAAAGTACCTCGAATGCCTGCAAAAAATAATCGCTGAGAAATAACACTCCAAATAGTCACTATAACAGCACCCAGGGACAACAAATATCTACATTCATGCCCAAAGTTGTAACAAAAGTATAACTTTTCAAATAATTACAAATAAACATATGAACTAACAATAAGTCGCACTGTCTTTGAATGCGAGAACATTGTAGACTTTGTTGCTCATTTTGGGGTGACACTAAACTTATTGGAGAATAATTTAATGAATACATCTATGAAAAAATCACTATCGATCGCATTAGGCACAACATTTATAGCAGCTATGTCTGCATCACCAGTTGCCAACGCTGATGCCAACCCATTCGGCATGCAAAATCTGGAAAGTGGTTACATGCAAGTTGCTGAAGGTAAATGTGGCGAAGGCAAAAAAGCTAAAGAAGGCAAATGTGGTGAAGGCAAAGCAGCTAAAGAAGCTAAATGCGGCGAAGGCAAATGCGGCGGCAAAGGCATGGAAAACAAGAGCGAAAAAGCTAAAGAAGCTAAATGTGGCGAAGGCAAATGCGGCGAAGGCATGATGAACAAAAGCGAAAAAGCTAAGGAAGCTAAATGCGGCG
>DAOWFN010000071.1 GCA_030637945.1 Gammaproteobacteria bacterium | reverse complement strand
TGATTATTTTTTATCCCAGAAAAAGCGATTTGGGTGATATTGCCCCATGCCGATTCTGTTCGCATTGACTAAGGTTTTATGGGTGTACTCTAATCCTTTTCTTACAGCACCAAGTACATCCTGTCCAAGAGCGATTTGCGCTGCGATACTCGATGCGAGTGTGCAGCCAGAGCCATGATATTTATGTGGCAGCCGTTCATTATGAAAAGTTTCCAGCTCGCGGTTATTGCTGAACAGGGTATGCACGACATCCGGGGTTTTGCCATGTGTGCCGGTCAATAGAATATACTCGACGTCTGATTCCAGTAATCCCATGGCGGCGGCAGTGGGTGTGTCTGAACCAGGCGCCAGTGCATGCACTTCATGTATGTTTGGCGTGAGCACCTTTGTGATGGGTAATAGCAGTGTGCGGACAGTATCGACCAGATCTTCTGTACTTAAAGCGCCACCGGTTTCGGTGCTGAACACAGGGTCGTAAATTACCGGGATATTAGGGTAATCAGTAAGAATTGAATGGATGGCCATGGCGATTTCGGCACTGCCGACCACACCAATTTTTATCGCCGCAATCGGCATGTCTTCGAGCACTGCACGTGCCTGTTCGATGACAAGGTCTGACGGCATGGGAGCAAAAGAGATGACGTCGATAGTGTCTTGAACGGTGGCTGCGGTAATAATAGATGCGGCTATACAGCCGTGGCTGCTAAGTGTTTCGATATCGGCCTGAATGCCAGCGCCACCGGTTGGGTCAGCACCAGAAAAGCATAAAACAACAGGGGGATTATTTATTGTCATAATTTTGTATCACCACGTTGATGATTGCGTCGACTGGACTGCAGAATACATAAATCTTCAATCCTGACTATTCTAACGTAATAAAGACTGTGTAGAATAGCCACATTGATGATAGTTAGCAAATGAGGAAATTATGGCGTACAAAGTTTTAACCTGTATCGTGTGTGGTTATGTTTATAGCGAAGAATTGGGTGACGAAGAGCACGGTCTTGCACCGGGAACGCTCTGGGAAGATGTACCGGAAGATTGGGAGTGTCCTGATTGTGGTGCAGCAAAATCTGACTTTGAAATGCAAGAGCTTTAATGCATAAAATTAGATCAGTTAAAAGCTGTCATTTTTGGCGGCTTTTTTTATGGCTGAATAATTTATCATTTATATGCTGAGCCTTGAGCTATGACTAAACCACTCGCGCTTTTTTTAGACAGAGCATCGCTGTTTCCTGAGGATCTTGATTTTTCGGCCCTGGATGATGTTGCCGATTGGCAGTGGTTTGATAATGCAGTAGTTACCGATATTCAGCACACCCTTGATAAGGCTGAAATTATAGTTACTAACAAAGTACAGATAAGCAGGGATGTGATCGAAAGCTGTACGCAGCTAAAGCTAATTTGTGTGGCCGCGACAGGTGTCAATAATATCGATATTGAAGCGGCCAGGCAGAATGATATAACGATCTGTAACGTTCGTGCTTATGCAACCGCTTCTGTCGTGCAGCACGTTTTTTCTCTTATCCTTTCACTCAATAGAAAGCTGTTTCAATATAAAAAAGCGGTGCTTGATGGCGAGTGGTCACGTAGTGAATTTTTTTGTTACTTTGGCGACCCTGTTAGTGACCTTGATGGTAAAACCCTGGGTATTATCGGCTATGGTGAATTAGGGAAAGCAGTCGCAAAAGTTGCAAAATGTTTTGGTATGAATGTATTGATCGCCAATAGCCATAAAGCGGGAAATCAGGCGGATGCGCGTGAGAATCGCGTCGATCTGAAAATTTTATTGGCTTCATCCGATATAGTAACTTTGCATTGCCCGTTAACTGAAAATAATTATCATATGATAGGCGAACAGGAAATTTCAACAATGAAAACTGATTCGATATTAATTAATGCGGCTCGTGGTGGCCTGGTCGATGAAAAAGCGTTATTGCATGCGTTGCAAAGTAAGCAGATTGCGGCAGCAGCACTCGATGTACTGGAAGAAGAGCCGGCTGCTGTTAATAATGCGCTGATAAACTATCGCAATGATAATTTAATTATTACACCGCACATCGCCTGGGCGAGTCGTGAGTCACGCCAGAGACTGGTCAATGAAATAGCAAAAAATATACAGGCGCATCAGAATGGAGCGTTACGGAATATTGTTTAAAGGTCTTCTGTGGGGAGAGTTTTTTTATTCACCATTACTATTAGCAGAGTGTGACTCTAGTCGCCCATTATCGTGAGTGCGATATTTCGTTTATGTGCTTTGGTCCGGTGTTCCCAGAGGAAAATACCTTGCCAGATGCCCAGGTCACATTTGCCTTTATGCACGGGGATAGACAGGGAGCTTTGAGTCAATACTGTTCGAATGTGTGCAGCCATGTCATCCGGCCCTTCATCTTTGTGCTTGTATGCACTATCGCCATCTTTAACAAGTTTTGCCATATAGACATCAAGATCTTCGCGAACCGTTTTGTCCGCATTTTCACATAGTATCAATGACGCACTAGTGTGTTGTATAAATATATGACAGATACCGTCCTTGACCCCTGATTTTCCGATGGCATCTGTAATCTGTTGTGTAATATTGTAAGTGCCGCGTCTGGTCGTTGAGAAGTGTAACTTCTGTTGATGTAGCATAGGATGGTCCTTATACCGGTTTATTGAGGAAGGTTTAAATGACAGATGACAGTCTAGTTTAAATCGTTAGAGATGTATTATCATTTGTAAAATCGGCTGTAGATGCTAAGGATTCAGGCAGGCGCTAAAGTTCGTTGATATTTGCTGCATAAGTTCAAACCAGGCGTTTTTGTCATCACTAACATTTAGGCCAAGCGGATCTAATACTGTGGCATTTATGGTAGTTTGTCTGGTTAGTGTATCGATAATGGCGGGTCTTGGCGGCTGGTAAACCAGGCACTGGATATTCTTTGTTTCTATATGACTTTTTACCTGCTGCAGGTGCTTCAGGCTGGTACCTGTTTCATCGCCATAGTTTATTGAATCAATATAATTAAGCTTGTATTCATCTTCGAAATACTGGAAAGCATCGTGAAATGCGATATATGGCTGCCTGTTACCGTTAAGTTTCGTTTTTATAGAATTTCTGGTGTGTTCGATCTTTTCTAATAGTTGCAGAAGGTTTATTTCGTATTGCCTGGCATTTTGTGGGTCATGAATTATTAAATCCTTACTAATGTGTCTGCTGATCTGTGCTGCATTGTGTGCGGAAAGCCAGATGTGCGGATCAATCATATTTGCTTCCAGGTACTTACCGGCTGCAGGGTGATCTTCCTCGTGCGAATGCTTGCTTCGCTTGCTCAATAGCTTCAAATTTGCTGCCTGCATGGCCGAAATAGTGATAGTTTGAACAGAGCCGGTTTGATCAGAGCTGGTTCGAACAGAGTCGGTTTGATTGTTCCGTTGTTGAATAATCTTGCTTAACTGCGGTTCCAGTTGCGGACCTAACCAGACAATAATGTCTGCTTTCGCCAGTAAGCGTCTTTCTGATGGGCGCATATTGTAATGATGCGGTGTCTGCATGTTCTTAAGCAGTAAAACGGGCTGGTGAATGCCAGCTGTTAAATGTGCAACCAGTGAAAAGAGTGGTTTTATTGTTACCACGATATTTTTTGAATAAGCTGGCTCAGCGCTGCCAGCAAATGTCTTCGTGGAAACAATGAGCAATAAAAGGCATGCGGATAAACAGTATTTTGCCGTGTTTAATGAAAGAAAGGATCGGCAGTGATATGACATAGGTCGCGACATGTTTAAAGTCAGAATTATTTATAAATGTAATGTTATAATGTAACATTATATATTAATTAAGTCATTGAATGGTTGATGTTTGTATGGTCAGTGTAGCGAAAGGGCGCCAACAAAAAATAGAGCATGACGAGTGTCGCCATAGCGGTGATATTAGTTGTGTTCAGCCTTCTTATAAGCAGGTTGAGGACTTTTTGCTGCAGGCAGATAATCTTTGTATCAAGCGCAAGCAACGGTTTACCGATCTAAGAAAACAGGTACTGTCACTGATCTGCCGGTCTGAGCAGCCTCTTGGCGCCTATGCATTATTGGACTTAATGAAAGACGCCGGTCGTTCAGCAGCACCACCGACGGTATATCGAGCGCTGGATTTTTTGCAGGAACAGGGTTTTGTGCATAGATTGGCAAGTAACAATACATACCTCGCCTGTGCGCATCCTCAACAACAGCACGAGGCGGTGTTCCTCGTCTGTAAACAATGTGGAGCCACACAGGAACTGCATACCGATGGCATCTACAAGGCAGTCGAATCCAGAGCAAAAAAAGTCAGCTTTAAAGTTGAGCATGCTTCTGTAGAGGTGGTTGGCTTATGTGCTCATTGTCGGGCCGCCTGAGGATTAATTCAAATGATTGAACAAACAGATCAAGCAGGTACGCTACTACTGACGGCTGAAAATATCGGTTTTTCTGTTCGCGGAAAAACAATTCTCACCGATGTTAGTTTGCAGCTGCATAGTAAGGAAATAATTACTTTAATCGGTCCTAATGGTGCAGGCAAAACCAGTTTGATACGTATCTTATTAGGACTTAGTCATGCGACTACCGGCAGGGTGAAGCGAGAAGAAAATCTGCGTATCGGTTACGTTCCACAGCGCATACAGGTACCTGATGTCATGCCGTTGCGGGTATGTGATTTCTTAAATGTCGCGGGCCTGTATCGTATGGATCAATGCCAGCAGATATTGGAAGAAGTCAATTGCGACTATCTGTTGTATTCGCCGATGCAAAATATTTCTGGCGGTGAGATGCAGCGAGTACTGCTTGCTCGCGCGTTGTTAAAAATGCCGCAATTACTGGTATTAGATGAGCCCGCATCAGGAATGGATATTATCGGTCAGCAATCCCTGTATGAAACCATACGCAATATACGAGATAAGCATGACTGTGGCGTATTGATGGTGTCACACGATTTGCATCTGGTGATGGCGGCAACGGATAGAGTCATTTGTTTGAACACGCATATATGTTGTACCGGTCATCCGGACGATGTGAGTGAGCACCCGGAATATCTCAAGCTGTTTGGTGACGCGATTGAGGGTCTGGCCCTGTATTCACATCATCACGACCATGAGCATGATTTGCAGGGAAATATTGTTGCGTCCGAGCATTGCCATAGCTGTGAGCATAATCAGGATATGAAATGATGGATATTTTTCATATGGATAGTTTCATTTTATATGCGCTTGCAGCCGGTATGGCGTTAGCACTGGTGGTTGGCCCGTTGGGCAGTGTTGTTATATGGCGCCGCATGGCATATTTTGGCGACACCCTGGCGCACGCCGCTCTGCTAGGTGTGGCTTTGGCGGTTGCTGCTGAGCAACTGCCGATGGCAGGCGTCGTTTTGATCGGTGTAGTGATCGCCGTATTGTTATTTTGGTTGGAAAAGCAGCGCGATTTATCAACAGACACCTTGTTAGGAATTCTTTCACATAGTGCGTTGGCATTAGGTTTGATCGTGCTGTCTGTGATTCAGTCGCAAGGTTACAATATTAATTTAATGTCCTATTTATTCGGTGACCTGCTGGCGGTGGATCGATCAGATCTAGTGCTCATGTATGGTGCAGCTTTTGTGATTTTGCTGATATTTAGCCAGTTGTTGTCATCTTTGATATCGATATCAGTGAATGAGGAACTTGCACGTGTAGATGGTGTTGCAGTAGAAAAAGTAAGATTTATTTTTATGATATTGCTGGCCTTGGTCATTGCTGTGGCTTTAAAGGTAGTGGGTATTTTATTGATTACAGCCTTACTGATTATTCCGGCAGCGACCGCCAGACTGTTTTCAAAATCACCGAAACAGATGGTTTTAAGTTCGGTCTTATTAGCAGCTATCGCAGTTGTCTTGGGACTCTACTCTTCCCTTAGCTGGGATTTTCCAACGGGGCCGGCTATTGTAGTGTCTGCTTCATGTCTATTCTTTATTTTAAGAGTCATCTTAAGCTGTAAAAGTGAAAAGATGGACTCTGTATCTGCTGAATAAGCCTTAAGTCTTTGAATTTGTTATATTTAATTAGGTGAAAAAGCCTCTTTATTTATATATGAAGAGGCCCTTTTTGTGTTAGAATATTTTTACGTGGCACATAGAGTTGGGGGCTTTATGGGATAGAGGCTTTAAATATGATAAATCGGAGTATCAAATTGGTTGCTGGGAAAGCTGCAAAGCCGCTATTAAAATTATTGTTCGAATCAGATATTTGTTCTAAATCGTCTGTTTGTATTTCCTTATTTTTTCTTTTATTTGTTTTTTCTTTCAATGCTGTAGCAGCTGCTCCGATAATTGGTGGCACCAGTATCGGTTTAGGGGTTAATGATAATTCAACAGTGTCACCGTTTAGTGGCGTAACAATAGATGATATTGATAGCACTGACGTTAGTGTTGCAGTAACACTAGATAACGTTGCTAAAGGTATTTTCACGCCAGCTTCATTGTCCGTCTCTGGTTTTACTGATGCTGGTTCTGGTTCTTATCAGCTAACAACGAGACCATTGGTAGATGCTGAAACTGCAATTCACCAACTAGTTTTTGATCCAACAGATAATCGAGTCAATACAGGTAGTATAGAGACGACTACTTTTACGATTGATGTAGCGGATGAGGTTCCTGAGACTGGCAGTGATTCAACTACTACAGTAATTTCTACCTCAGTTAATGATGTGCCCACCGGCAGTGTGACCATCAGCGGCAGTGCGACCCAGGACAGTGTGTTGACGGCGAATGATACCCTGGCGGACGCCGATGGTTTAGGCACGTTCAGCTACCAGTGGCGCCGCGGCGGCACCACCGATATCGGCATCGATAGCGATCAATACACGGTGGTTGCGGCGGATGTTGGCAGCACGATCACGGTGATCATCAG
>DAOWFN010000081.1 GCA_030637945.1 Gammaproteobacteria bacterium | reverse complement strand
TTTTTGAAATGGCTTTTTCAACAAAACGGATATTCAGGAAAAAGATGCTGGCAAGCGATACTGCTTCTAATGTTCTCAACCCAGCTATTTTATGGTTACAGAGATGCTGTTGCCGACTCATCCGTTATTATGCAACTTCGATACATCCCATGGGCACAGCCATTGACCATGAAAAGATCGTTGCGAAAATTTGATGTAATAGATAGCATTTCAGATAACATCTTAGTAAACAACCATAGCTCGTCAGCAATCAATTATCCAAAATCATCACTTGTTTGTAACAATCCGAAAAAACTTAACTATCTAGTGCTAATGATTGATTCCATCCGTTCTGATATGTTGAATACCGAGGTAATGCCAAACACCTACGAATTTTCACGATCTTCACAAGTTTTTAATCAGCATTGGAGTACCAGCAATAGTACACGCTTTGGCTTATTTGGTTTTTTCTACGGTCTCCCATCCACTTACTGGTTTGACATGTTAAAAGAACAAAAAGGCAGTGTATTATTTGATATATTAAAAGATAAAAATTACCAACTACATCTAGACGCATCGGCGCCACTAAACAGTCCCGAGTTTGATCGTACTATATTCTCTGCTGTACGCGATTCTCTAAAATGGGGAGCGGAAGATTCTGACCTGGAAACAGATACCGTTGTAGTTAATCGTCTGCTAGATTTTCTGGATCAGGAGCACCATAAAAAATTCTTTGCATTTACATTTCTGGATGCTGCCCATGGCTACAAACTCCCTAAAGGTGATCCTCCCCATTTTCAACCAGCTCTTAGCGAAGTTAACTACCTTTCTTTAAACAACGATACTGATCCCAAACCTTATTTAAACTTGTATAAGAGTTCAGTCCATTACAATGACCAGTTACTTGGCAAGGTATATAAAAAACTTGCTAACCGCGGTCTACTGACAAACACTGTTGTCATTATCACTAGTGACCATGGGCAGGAATTTAATGATCTTAAACAAAATTTCTGGGGACATAATAGCAATTTCTCAGAATATCAGGTCCGAGTCCCGTTAATCGTTCGCTGGCCAGAAAAGTTACCCAAACAGATTTATAGAACAACTTCACATGAGGATATTATCCCAAGCTTGTTAACCGAAGGCCTTGGCTGCCAAAATACAACCAGTGATTACAGTACAGGTTTTTCTTTATTTGATGAAAAACTCTTCCCACAACAACGAAATTTATTATTTGCTAATTGGAACAATAAAACCATATTTACTGGAAAAACTTATTATAATTTCACCACATTTGGAACTATGGAAATTCTGGACAAAAATTACACGCAAATTGACAATCAAGAAATCGATCAGCATGTTATTCAGCAACAGCTTTCGAAGATGTCACAGTTTTTAAAATAAACGACTAATTACAGCTAAGACTACAGATAATAATGACCAAACCAAAAGAATTAACCATCATTGGCTGCGTTCCAGCTCGCTACGCGTCCTCTCGCCTGCCGGGAAAACCTTTGTGTGACATCGCAGGTAAACCGATGATTTTACATGTTGTCGAAAAAGCCAGCTTATGCAAATCGCTATCAGACGTAGTTGTATTAACAGATGATCAACGAATCTTCGATGTTATTACACACGCCGGACATAATGTTACGATGACTTCAGAAAGCTGCGCATCAGGCACAGACCGACTTGCAGAATATATGCCACAAAGTGACGCTGATGTTTTTGTCAATATACAAGGAGATGAAGTTACCTTAGATCCACAGCACATTGACATGTTAGTCGATAAATTCATCAATCAACCACACCCCCAGATGGGCACTCTTTCTCACTGGTGCACAGATAAGGATACATTGGCAGCCCCATCAAACGTAAAAGTTGTTACATCTACAACGGGTAATGCACTGTATTTTTCCAGGAACATGATCCCGGTAACACAGAATGGTGATATTCCAGATAAAGGGCAAATCCATATCGGTGTTTACATCTACACCCGTGAGACATTAAAGAAACTCATGCAATTGGAACAAACACCTTTAGAACAAACAGAAAAACTGGAACAGCTTAGGGCCTTAGAAAATGATATTTCGATTAACGTAACCACGCTGGATGATTACCAGGGCCTGGCCGTTGATACCCCTGAAGATCTTGAAAAAGCAAGAAAGCTGTTTGAGTAATGTTTCATCGCATATTAAATATCCATCTTAACGCCTATGTCATTATCTTTTGATAAACCGCCTGAATCACTCTGCATACTCAGATTGTCTGCCATTGGTGATGTAACTCATGTGCTACCCATCGTCCGCACTCTACAAGATGTTTGGCCAACAACCCAGATCACATGGATCATAGGAAAAGCTGAGGCCGCATTAGTCAGTGATATCAAAGGTATCGAGTTTATCGTATTCGATAAAAAAGAAGGGATACGCGCCTACAGTAAACTACGGGGAAAACTTTCAGGCAGACGTTTTAATATTTTGCTACACATGCAGGCAGCATTACGTGCCAGCGTCGCCAGCCTGATGATCCGTGCTGATATCAAGATCGGTTTTGATAAACCACGCTCACGTGATTTTCAACACTGGTTTACCAATGCAAGCATTACTGGCAATCCGCGCGTCCATGTTATCGATACATTTTTTCAGTTTCTAAAAGCACTGAGCATCGATGAACAAATATTACGCTGGGATATCCCCGTTTCTGATGACGATATCGCATTTGCTCGACAGTCACTTGGTGACAAACCGACTTTGGTTATCAATCCCTGCACCAGTGTGCGCGCCAACAACTGGCGCAACTGGGACATCGAACGATACGCGATGGTCATCGACTACGCAGCGGTAAACTACAGTTTAAATATTGTGCTAACTGGTGGGCCCGCTGAAGAAGAACGTGCTTTTGGAGAGGCTATTGCTGATAAGGCACATACAAAGGTAAATAATTTGATCGGCAAAAGCTCACTAAAGCAATTACAGGCAATCTTAGCTGGGGCACATGTTGTTATTGCTCCCGATACAGGGCCAGCTCATATGGCAGCAGCCACAGGTGTGCCTGTTATCGGCCTCTATGCCAGCAGCAACCCACAACGAACCGGGCCTTACAGTTCGTTAAAGTGGACAGTGGACAAATATCCGGATGCATTACAACAGTTTAATCAGCAGGATGTAGAAAGTGCAGCATGGGGTAAACGAGTCCGAGCAGCAGATGTAATGGATATCATCGAGGTAAATAATGTTACCGCTATGCTAGATGAAGTCATGCGATTTCATCCAGTCGATTAAACTAGGTTGCCGATTTTTCGATAATTGCCTGAATCATGTTGCTGGTTGACAGCCCTTCGTGATAATCCAGCACGATCACTTCACCGCCGCTAGCCGTCACACAGTCATAGCCAGCAATTTCTTTTGGCTGGTAATCGCCGCCCTTAACGAGTTTGTCTGGCAACACAGAACATATTAAACGCTCAGGGGTATCCTCGCTAAATGCCACCACCCAATCTACCATTTCCAGAGCTGCTAGCAATTGCATCCTGTTGGCCAGCGTATTAACTGGTCGACTGTCACCCTTAAACCTTTTCACCGAATCATCATCGTTAACTGCCACGATCAATTTATCGCCCATGTTTCGTGCTTGCTGCAGATAACGAACGTGTCCTGCATGTAAAATATCAAAACAACCATTAGTCATAATGATACGTTCACCGCGTGCTTTGGCATCACCCACGGAAGATAATAATTCTGTTTCAGAAACAACACTCGACTCGGTGTGCACATCACCCGGCTTCACCTGCATAGCGCGACTGAGTTCCTGATAACTAACGCTTGCCGCACCCAGCTTACCAACAACGATACCAGCAGCAACGTTTGCAGCACGAGCAGCAGCTTCTAAGTCATTGCCCTGGGCCAGCATTGTCGCCAATACAGCAATCACCGTATCACCTGCTCCGGTAACATCAAAGACATCCCTAACCTGTGCCGGTAGATGCATCACCGTGTTTTTATCTCGCACCAATGACATACCTTTCTCAGACCGTGTGATCAACATGGCCTGCAAATCACACTGCTCAATAAGTTTTGCCGCTTTTTCGATCATGTCATTTTCATCACTGCATTTTCCAGCTGCAGCTTCGAACTCAGACATGTTAGGTGTAAGCAGTGTCGCACCAGAATACACCGAAAAATCATCTGTTTTAGGATCAACCAGTACGGGGACCTGACGTTTTTTGGCTAGCTGAATCAGCGGTTGCAACACAGGACCAATGGCGCCCTTATTGTAATCTGACAATATCATCACCGATGCCGACTGTAGCTGCTCTTCGACTACAGCGAGTAATGGTGCATGATCAAATGAGCCGATATCATCTTCTTCGTCAAGACGTATTAACTGCTGGTGCTTGCTGATAACACGAGACTTAGTAATAGTTACCGCATCGTCCTGCTCGATCAAACAATCTTTAATATCACTCTCAGCCAAACTTTTTCGTAGTCTTTCTGCCGACTCATCTTTACCCACCAGACCAACAACAGCGCTACGTACACCCAATGCGGTTACATTCAGCGCAACATTTGCTGCACCACCGGGTTTATATTCTGTTTTTCGCACATGCACCACAGGCACTGGCGCTTCTGGAGAAATGCGTGAGGTATTACCATGCCAGTAACGATCTAGCATGACATCACCCACGATGAGAATATTTAATTTATTCATACAAGCTTCCGATTAATACTGAGCTACATTGTAACAAGGTTGATTTATCAACCGCCACTTCATTACGTTATAAGCTAGTTTAAATTAGCGTTTATTTTAGTCTAAAGCCAGCTGCGGGAAAAAATTTAGTATCTCGGCGGCAGCACGTTCACCAGCTCGACCGTCAAGCGTATCAAACATAATACGATTTGCTTCAGCTCTTTGAGATTTTTTCGCCATTGGGTTATCCAGGCTTTCTTCAATAGCAGCTTTGAGCTGTCCCATGTCCTCTATCTGCAGACTAAAATCACGGATCATCTCGTAAACATGAGGTACCGTGCGCTTACCTTCGGGCACTTTGAAAGTAACGATGGGTTTATCCAGGGCACAACATTCACCCAGGATAGAGCTTGTATCACCGATACAGACATCAGCCAGCATAATATGAGAGATAACATCAAAATGACGGATAAAATATACTCCCGGTGTATTCTCGATAGCGCTGGTAAATCGCTCGGATGTCCATGGGTGAACCGTCACCATAACATTATAGTCTTGCGTGAATGCGGCCAGTTTATCTGCCCATAAAGCAACTGCAGACTGCCCCGACTTATCCCAGGTGGCAGTGAATAATAGTGTCTTTTTATCTTTATCCAGTTTCAATTGATCGTGCAAATCTGACAGGTATTGCACATTATAAGTGCCATCAAAAGCAGGGTCGAGCTTGGGATAACCTGTGGCAAAACCACTTCGGATTCCAGCTTTACGTGCGTTACTTACATCGGTACTACTGGTCATAAAATAACGATCTAATAGATTATGGCTTTCAGCGCTGGCAAAAGGTTTGAAATTATAGGCACCATGACTGACACCAATTTTTGGAATAGCTTTAGCTGGAAATCTATAAGCAGCCTGTCTGCACATAATGACGCCATCCGGAAAGCTCGGTAAGCGAGTCGATTCAACACCTATAGCACGCAAGGCCTCCTGCGCTTTACGGTCTTTAGCAACGACAGGCAAAGGCTTCAAATGTTTCTGAATAGGTGCAAAAATCTGATAGTCCAGCGTATTGGCACAGTACAGGACAACACCTTCTGTATTACCTAACAGGCGCTTTATTCGCCACAGTAATGTATAGGGATATTTAATGACGTAATATGAAAGAACCATTGTTATACCATTTCTATAATGCCGTCATTATAACTGAGAATGTAGATTCCAATCATCAGGTAGCGAAACGCCAAATAATAAATTCTTTTAAGTAATTCATACCACTAAGGTGTGGTGGTATGATGGCTGCAGAAAGTATACCTGAAAATACAATAGTGAATTTTATGTAAAAGAGATCTTACACAAAGTAATATTTCTCCATGACTAGCAATTAAAAATTTAACATCCGCCATTAGCACGAATAAACAACATAATATGGAACCACGTCGTTACCTGCTCTACATCACTCAAAACTATTCATTTGCGATATTACGCCCGCTACAACAGGCCATTAGAGCACGTGGTGATTCTGTTACGTGGTTTCTGTTCGGAAAAGATATCAATGCAGATTATTTACGCGATGATGAAACCTGCTTATCAAACATAAAACAGGTTAAAGACTATTCACCCTGCGCTGTATTCGTCACCGGCAATGTTGTGCCTGATTTCTTTCCTGGCATCAAAGTCACCGTGTTCCACGGATTCGATGCGCGTAAGCGGGCAAATGATGACCATTTTTTTATCCGCGATTATTTTGACCTTTACTGTACACAAGGACCTGACACTACAGTTAAATACCAGCAACTTGCAAAAAAACATGGCGATTTCAGGGTTGTAGAAACGGGCTGGTCAAAACTCGATCCATTATTTGATTCGAATACAGTAACTACCAACAATGAAAAACCCGTTATTCTGTACTCTTCAACATTTACAAAAAAATTAACATCTGCACCACAGTTACTGGAAACAATTAAAAATGTTTCTAAAAATGACAGATATAAGTGGATTATTACTTTTCATCCTAAGATGGATAAATCCATTGTCGATGCCTACAAAAATATTCAAAATGAAAATTTAGAGTTCATAGAGACGGATGACATCATTCCACTGCTGTTAGAAGCTGATGTGATGCTATGCGACACCTCTTCAATCTTGCAGGAGTTTCTGGTTTTAAATAAGCCGGTAGTCACCTTCAATAACAGACTGCCAGATAAATGCATGATAAATGTAACATCACCAGAAGAAGTTTTTCCGGCGTTGGAGACGGCCCTGTCAAAACCTGCAGATCTAATGAAAAAGATTCAAGAGTATTCTGATCAACTACACCCTTATCGTGATGGTCATTCCAGTGAGCGAGTACTAGATGCGGTAGACTGGTTCATCAGAGAAGGCCATCAAGGCCTAAAACATCGATCACTAAGTCTGATGAGAAAAATTAAAATCAGAAAAGAATTTGGCTACTACTGGCTCTAGCAAAAAAATGAATCTTGTTAAGATTTTTGCCGCAGCGTCCACAATGCTGCATATTTATTAAATGCTCCCTGGCTGTAATTTACAGCAATCAAAAAACCTACACTACCGTCCATAAAACCACGGCGTAATATGTAAATTTGTAGAAACACTAAAATTGCCCGGATAGATGCACCCCATAAACCACCGCCATGTTTACCTGCCTCGTATCGCTTTTTACCACCGAGCCATGCATACAGGCAACTTTTATTCATCAGATGCTCATAATCTCTGACCGAGTAATGCAATAGACGATTTTTTAGTTTGCCGACCTTACCCTGAGGGAAAAACACTCTTTCGTGGACGATAGCATCACTGAAGCTTGCACCCTCTCGTCGAAACAATCTGCCAACAAAACGTGCACTGCGTCCATGATTTAATTGCTTACCGAATACCACAACTGCCCATTGCATTTTAAATGCCACTTCTTCGGGATCACTATTGATAACCGACTTAATCTCATCAGCCAGTTCTGGCGTTAAGCGCTCATCCGCATCGATCGATAGCACCCATTTACCCGTCGCTTTATCAAGTGCACGTTGTTTCTGTTTTCCAAAACCGGGCCAATCAGTCTCGAACACTTTATCGGTAAACTGCTTACATATCTCGACCGTGTTATCGCTACTGCCACTATCGAGAACAATTATCTCATCTGCAATATCCGCTACAGAACTCAAACAGTCAGCAATTCTGTCTTCCTCATCCTGGACGATAATGATAACGGAGAGATCCATGTTCGTATTAACGCTCACACGTCAGTCTTTTAAGATATATTCGGTGCCACAATATGGGCATTTAGCGCTGCCTGTTTCTTCTACAGGAATATATACCTGTGGGTGCGAATCCCATAAAGACGAACCTTTCATCGGACAATGCACAGGTAACACGTCATGAGAAACCTCGATACGTTTATCCTGATTGGGAACATCCAGTCCTTGCTGGGTTGCGGTGTGTGGATTTGTCATATTCGACTCCAGTTTTTATACACGAGTTAACCAGTCTGAATGCACATCCAGACGCCCATGTACCAGATCAAAATACATGGTTTGTAATATTTCTGTTATAGGCCCACGAGAACCATTGCCGATCGAATTGTCATCTATCTCGCGTATCGGTGTTACTTCAGCGGCAGAACCGGTAAAAAACACTTCATCAGCATCGTACAATTCTTCGATCTTCATCGTTGTCTCAACCACGTCGTAGCCCTGTTCTTTCGCTAATGTGATGATCGTGTTGCGCGTGATTCCATTCAGTGATGCCGTCAGCGTCGGGGTATACAAGACGCCATCTTTGATCATGAATATATTCTCACCACTGCCTTCAGCCACATTACCTTTACTATCTAATAACAAGGCTTCGTCGTAACCCTTGCTCATCGCTTCATCGAGCGCCAGCATGGAGGTAATATAATTACCATTAGCTTTGGCAAGATACATGCTCGGGTGCGAGTCATTTTTTATGAAAGTCGATTTGCGGATCCGAATGCCATTATCAAGGCTTTCCTGCCCCAGATAAGCGCCCCACTCCCAGGCGGCCACCATCACATGCACTCGCAGATTATCTGCACGCAGTCCCATGCCTTCAGAACCATAAAAACACATGGGTCGAATATAAGCAGATTCAAGATTATTATCAGCCACTGCTGCAAGTTGCGCTTTATTAAGTGTTTCTTTATCAAACGGTATTTTCATATTCATGAGTTCAGCTGACTCAAACAAACGATCTGTGTGTGCCTGCAAACGAAATATGGCGGGACCCTGTTCAGTTTTGTACGCGCGCAAACCTTCGAATACGCCCATACCATAATGTAATGTATGCGTTAAAACGTGGATCTTGGCTTCACGCCATTCAACCATTTCACCGTCAAACCAGATTACGCCATCTCTATCGGCCATGGTTTGCATAAACTTCTCCTACAATCTTTCTAAAGGTTACTAATATATTCTTTAATAAAGCGTAGGCCGGGATAAGTTTTTTTTCGTTCCCGGCTGAGTCTTCCCGCCTGCAACGCTACCGCTCGGTAACTGCTCCTGCATTACCCTACTACCGTACATCCTGTACATATTATGCAGGCCTACAATTTATATAAAAACAAAAATATTTTTTTCTCTGCGGTGAAATTAATTTTTTCCAACTTCTTCCACAACATCAGGCATCAACCGATCCCAGACAGCAATCACATTATCACGATGCAGCGGCACTTCACTTACATCGGCTTCACATTCAAGGTTTTGCCAATTCTTCAGCTTACGAAAATATCGGTATGCGTTTCCGATATTTTCTGCTTCATCAGCACCGTACCAGCCAACCTTTGTTAACTCATTAATCAATTCAAGGGTGGCCGTATGTCTGATGCAGTTCCCATGCTTTTCAGCATGTATCAACACACCTGCCTGCGTCATAAACTCGATATCAACCAGACCGCCGGCATCCTGCTTGACGTCAAAGTCAACGGACTTATCTGCCAGATGTTTGCGCATTTTCTCGCGCATTTCGACGACTTCAAGCAACAGCTTGTCAGCCTCTCGCTTCTGCCTGAGTACTGAACTGCGAATTCTATCAAATTCCTGCTCTATCAGCGCGTTTCCAGTGACAAATCTCGCACGAATTAACGCCTGATGTTCCCAGGTCCAGGCTTTTTCACACTGATATTTCTCAAAAGCCGAAATACTGCTGACCATCAGGCCCGACTGTCCATTAGGCCGTAAACGGGTATCAGCCTCATACAATATTCCGGAATACGTATGCGTGTTTAAGAAATGGATAACTCGTTGCGCAACGCGGGCAAAAAAACTTTGATTATCCAGGCTTTTTTCACCCGTGGTATATTGTTTTTCACCGCTGCTATTGTGCACAAAGATAATATCCAGATCAGAACCATAACCCAGCTCATTACCGCCCATTTTTCCGTAAGCCACAATCGATATGGCAGGCTGAAAAATTTCACCATCGATAATACAACTCGGTTCACCGTACTTTGCCACCATTGCCCGCCACGAGAAGCTGAGACTTTTTTCTAACAACACGTCTGCCAGCTCTGTTAGTTGGTCAGAAACAGTTTCTACCGGCTCTTCATAAAAAACATCAAGCATCGCAACCGTAAACACCATCTTCCGTTTAAATTGCCGCATCCTGTCCATCTGCTGCTCGAGGTCCGCATCTGCATATTCACTATCACTTTCAACTCGTTCCAGTTCCAGTGCCAGCAATTGTTTAATATCATATTGCTGTCGAAATGCTTCTGCCGTACTCAGCAAACTATCCAGCAAGATCGGATATTTCACTAAACGCTCAGTAAACCATTCACTGGCCGCACACAGGGTCAGCATCTGCAGCTGTATGGCTGGATATTCTCTGAGCAGACTGATATAGACCTTGCGTCCTGCCAGTGCCTTGATTACCCGACTGACGCGATCAAGCAATATTGTTTGATTTGGATAATCAGCGATTTTTTCTATCAAGGATTCAACCAGCTGTGCCAACAGGCGAGCAGTGTCACCGGTTAAATGTTTCACCTGTGACCTGGAACGTAACTGGGTCAGCAAGTCGATAATATCATCAACACTGCTGTAACCCGACGACTCAAGATATTGCCTGATACCTTCTTTTTCATCATCACTGGCATCCACCCCTGTCCAGAACAACGCAAACGACGATACACCAGCATCCTGTTCTTCATTTTCAGATGCGATAAGGTTTTGAAAAACATCATCAACAGCTCTCTGATGAAACGACAACTGCTCGAGCAGTTCATCCCAGCTCTGCACCTGCATCGCAACACATAACCGCTGCTGAGATAGTTCGTCATCGGGCAAAGTATGCGTCTGCATATCACGCTGCATCTGCAGACGGTTTTCTAATCTACGCAGAAACCAGTAGGCTTCGATCAGTTGCGCCACTTCTTCTTTTTGTAGATAATTTTTTTCTGCTAATAATGTCAGTACTTTTATGATGCTACGCTCACGTAACTCAGGCTCTCGACCAGCGCGGATCAGTTGCAGCGTCTGACCGATAAATTCGATCTCGCGGATCCCGCCTGGGCCAAGCTTGACATTGTTGGTCATGCGTTTACGTTTCATCTGCGCAGTGATCATCGCTTTCATCTCACGGATAGACTCAAGCATGCTGAAATCCAGATAACGACGGTAAACAAACGGCGTCAGCATCGACTGCAGGTATTGCTTATCGCTATCACGTCCCGTGATCAATCTGGCTTTGATCATGGCATAACGTTCCCAGTCACGGCCCTGTAACTGATAATACTGTTCTACACCGGAAAAGCTCATCGCCATCGGACCACTTTCACCAAACGGACGTAGCCGTGTATCCACGCGATAAACAAAACCTTCTGCGGTCACTTCATCCAGCACTTTGACCAGCTTTCGAATTACAGCGAGGTAAAACTCATAATGGGATTTTCGTCGTGGACCGGAAGTTTCTCCGTCTTCGGCAAAGGTGAAAATCAGATCGATGTCTGAAGAAAAATTAAGCTCACCGCCACCCATTTTTCCCATGGCAAATACCAGCAAAGATTGCTCCTCAGCATTTTCATCACACGGCATACCAAAAATTTCTGCCTGCTGCTGCTCCAGATACTGCAAAGTAACTGAAACCACCGCTTCGGCAAAATCCGTTAGCTCTTGAAGAATGGTTTCGGTGTCAGCTAACGCGTTTAGATCACGCCAGGCGATACGCATCATTTCCTGTTGGCGTAATACTCGCAGTAGCGACATCAATTCACTTTCATCATCAGCGCTACTCACAACAGACTCAACTGCCTCCTGATAATTTTCGATGGTACGCACCGATTCAAAACCTTCGGTACATAATTTAAAAATAATTTCAGGATAACGGATGCTGTTACGTGCGACAAAATCACTGCATGCCCAAACCAACCCTAACTGGGGCAGCGGTAATTTCGAATCCAGATTGATTTTTTTAGCTTCACACGAAATGACCCAATCAGCCCAGTAATTTTCAACAACCGCGTACAGGGAATTGGGGATTTGAGAAAACAGCTCAGCAGGAACTGAAGGCATAAAACTTTCTTCTTTATTAATTGATAAAGCCTGTAGGCCAGCATAAGGTACGTTGCCTGCATGGACGCAGGTAAGGTGCGTGAGCAGGATGCGGTAGCTTTGCTGGCAATGTCATTCGGTCACTTTAACCCATGCCGGGAACGAAAAAACCTCGGCAATTGCTCCATGCATTGCCCTACTACTGTACGTCCTGTACATATTATCCCGGCCTACACCATCTTTCTAGCTAACGACTGAAAACAAAAGACCTGTGCTCTCACTAACTAAAGATACCCTTTAAGGTAAAGAAGAACAGTATAGACAAGATGGCACCCGCTGGCAGCGTTACTATCCATGACATAAAGATATTACGGATCACCGTCATATTTAACGCAGCCATGCCGCGGGCAAGACCAACACCTAATATAGCGCCGACCAAAGTATGCGTCGTCGAGATTGGTAAGCCAGTACCTGATGCAAGCACCACTGTCGTCGCAGCAGCAAGAGTAGCTGCAAATCCACGACTCGGTGTCAGCTCAGTTATCTGGTGCCCAACAGTCTCGATAACTTTTTTGCCATACATCATCAGGCCGATGACGATACCTATACCACCCAAACCTAGCACCCATAATGGCAATGTCGATTTTGATGCGACTTCACCACCGCTCTGTACGATACTAACAACAGCCGCAACCGGTCCGATCGCGTTGGCGACATCATTGGAACCATGCGCAAATGCCATCGCGCAGGCAGTAAGTACCATCAACACGCCAAAGATACGTTCGACATTGGTAAAATGAAAATGTTTATCGGCTTTCGGGTCGTGCTTAATAGTCTTAATATAGAACTTGCCCCCCACCATGATGAGCAAACCAATCAATACCGCGTAACCATACTGTTCAGGTGTGGACAGGTCCAGACCAACATGTTTTAAACCTTTTACCAGTGTTACCAGTGAAATTATAAAACCGACCAGAAACATATAATAAGGCACATATTTTTTTGCATTATCATATGGATGCTCGGTATCTAAGATCAAACTCAACACGCTGCGAAATAGCATGAAAGAAATAAAACCGGCAAGTACCGGTGATACCACCCAGCTAGCAACGATGAAACCAACCTTGTTCCAATGTACCGCTTCCATTCCGATACCGACCATCGCAAAACCGACAATGGCACCAACGATCGAATGTGTTGTAGATACCGGCCAACCGTTTTTTGAAGCGATCAACAACCAGACACCCGCTGCAAGCAGTGATGCGAGCATACCATAGAGCAACAATTCTGGATTCGCAGATAGTAGATCAGCATCCACGATACCTTTACGAATGGTCTTGGTCACCTGGCCACCAGCTAAAATAGCACCGGCAAACTCAAAAATAGCTGCGATGAGAACAGCCTGTTTGATGGTTAACGCTTTTGAACCGACTGATGTAGCCATGGCATTAGCAACATCATTTGCACCGATACCCCAGGCCATAAACAAGCCAAAAACAGCGGCAAGAATAAGAAATACACTACCGTACTGAGCAATAATATCCATCGTATATCCCTATCTTGCTAGCATCAGCTGTAATCGACTGCCCACACCCTGGGATTTATCCGCAATTTCACCGGTTTTTTCGATGATCTTATATAAAAACATGACTTCGATCGGCGGCAGTTCATTTTCGATCTCAAAAATTTGAAGACGGATGGCAGACTGTAGATTATCCGTATCGCTTTCAATATTATCTAACTTGGTAATCATCTCAGTGACTATATGAATCTCCTGCCCACTAAAGCCTGTTGCAACAAGTTCATCAAGTTCATTAATAGCTTTTCTCGCCTGCTTACACGCTGCAACGCAGCGCTCTACAAAGCGGATATAATCTTCATGAATAATTTCAGGCAGTATCATATGACGTCCGACGATGGTGCCGGCGATATCTTTCGCTGTATTGGCAATGCGATCCTGCATCAACAATACCTCTAACAGATCCTGGCGAGAGACCGGCATAAATAAACCCTTAGGTAAATTCAGGCGTAGCTCTTTTTTCAGAATATCAGCATCTTTTTCGTAATCAGAAATTTTTTGTTGGAGATGAGCGACTTCATCCCAATCTTCGTTGATGACAGCATTAAATAAAGGAATCAACTCGGTCGCACAGGCATAAACTTTGGACATGTGCTCTTGCAGGGGACTGACTGGCGAACTGCCAAAAATCCCACCCATATAACCACCTTTGGCCATCTTCTTTTCTCCTCCGGCACTATTGCTCGGAATAAAGGCTTAAGTCATTTTTTCGCGCATTGTAATCATTTTGTAATAAAAAAAAAGCTTTTTTTTGCATTATTTTCAAAATAGTTTTAACGTGTTGATATGGCTAACAATAAACTTAAAAAAATTCCGGGCATACAAAGCTTAATCAATCAACTTTTAAGTACGCCTTCGATTAGCTGCACTTCTAAAGATATTGATCAGGGAAATCGCGAGGTCATAAATTTACTCGCTAACTGGTTTGAATCGATCGGTTTTCAATGTGAAATTCAAGATTTAGAACACGATAAAGATAAAGCGAATTTAATCGCAACCCTTGGTCAGGGCAACAAGGGTCTCGTATTGGCAGGGCACACCGATACCGTACCTTTAGATGAAGCCCTCTGGCAAGTCGACCCATTTAAAGTCACTGAAAAAGACGATCGCTTTTATGGCCTTGGCAGCTGTGATATGAAATCATTTTTTGCCGTGATTATCGAAGCGCTAAAAACCATCGACTTAAACAAAATCAAACAACCGCTAATCATCCTGGCAACAGCCGATGAAGAAACCAGCATGTCCGGCGCAAAGGCGATCGCGAAAAACGCTAATCAGCTAGGGCTGAATAATGCACGTTACGCTGTCATAGGCGAACCGACAAATATGAAACCGATACGCATGCATAAAGGCATGATGATGGAGTCAATACAGTTAACCGGTCATGCAGGCCACTCCAGTGATCCATCTCTAGGCAATAATGCCCTGGAAGCTATGTATAAAGTGATGAGAGAACTATTACACTGGCGTGATGAACTGCAAAGCAAATATAAAAACCCGTTATTTGAAATCCCGGTACCCACCATGAATTTCGGTCATATTCACGGTGGTGACAACCCCAACCGTATCTGCGGCAGTTGCGAATTACAGATCGATATCCGGCCATTACCAGGAATGAAACTATCAAACCTGCGTGCCGAAATGCAGCAACGGCTAAAACGTGTCTTAAAAGATACAGGCATTCATCTTAAAACAGTTTCATTAACCGATGGCTTTGATGCCATGGATACTGACAAAAATTCTGAGATAGTACGGCTTGCCGAAAAGATGACGAAATCTGAATCTCAAATCGTCGCCTTTGGTACCGAAGCCCCTTATTACAATTCGATGGGACTAGAAACAATCGTGATGGGGCCAGGCAGTATCAACCAGGCACACCAGCCTGATGAATATATTGAAACTAAAGCGCTAAATCCTGCAGTGGATATCATCAGACGGCTGATTGAGCATTGCTGCTTCTAAGCTGTCATTTCGAACGAACGTTATTTATGAGGATCCCGTAGGCCTGCATAAGGTACGTTGCAGGCAAACACACCACAAGCGTCGGGAACAACAAAGCTTTATCCCGACCTACGAAACTATTAACCGCAGAGGTTTTTTTGTCAATTGCACCGTAGGCGCAATTAACTATAAAAAGTTTTTCTCTGCGTCTCCGCGCCTCTGCGGTTAATTTTTTTTAAATCTACTTAATAATTTTGTAGCACGGAACATATTCCGTCCCCGGCAATTTCATACGGTGCTGCTCAACAAATGCCGTTAACAGATCATCCATCGGCTCCATGATCTCGTGATCACCGCGTAACTCAAAATGTCCATGCTGCTCTATCGCGAGGATACCTTCTTCTTTAACATTACCGGCAACCACACCAGAAAATGCACGTCGTAGATTAGCGGCTAACTCATGCACCGGTTGATCTTTTCGTAATTCCAGTTTTTGCATATTCTCATGCGTGGGATTAAACGGCTGCTGGAATTCTTCATCAACAGTCAATGCCCAGTTAAAATAAAATGCGTCGTCAAGCTTCTCTCTGAATTCACGCACCTGCTTCAAGCCTTCTCTCATCTCTCTAGCAACCCGTGCCGGATCGTCAATAATAATTTTGTATCGTTGCTGCGCTTCGAGGCCAAGCGTGTCCACGATAAATTGATTAATCTGCTTAAAATAATCTTCGGCAGATTTTGGTCCGGTAAATATTAACGGGAACGGTACTTCGGCATTGGCCGGATGCAACAAAATACCAAGGATATAGAGTATCTCTTCTGCCGTACCTGCGCCGCCCGGGAATACCACGACACCATGACCAGTACGAACGAATGCTTCCAGACGTTTTTCAATATCCGGCATAATCACCAGAGCATTTACGATTGGGTTGGGTGACTCAGCCGCAATGATTCCCGGTTCCGTAATCCCCATATAACGACCAACACCGCTTCGCTGTTTAGCATGCCCGATGGTTGCCCCTTTCATCGGACCCTTCATCGCACCCGGTCCACATCCCGTACAGATATCCAGATCACGCAAACCCATCTGGTAACCTACTTCCTTGGTATAGTCATATTCCTCGAGACCGATGGAGTGTCCGCCCCAACAAACAACTAAATTTGGTTCCAGTCTAGGTACCAGGACATGCGCATTTCTCAATATGTGAAAAACAGCGTTAGTAACATCGACTGACTCACCCATATTAAATCGCGGCGAGTTCACTATTTTGTTGTGCACATAGATAACATCACGCAACACAGCAAAAAGATGTTCGTTGATGCCCATTATCAGACTACCATCAACAAAAGCGATAGCCGGTGCGTTCTTCAGCGATAAGATGATGCCGCGCTGACGCGTGATTACTTCGATCGAAAAATCAGGATAACGCTCATGTAATTCCTTACCATCATCCAGCGCACTACCACAGTTCAAAACAGCCAGAGCACAGTTACGAAAGTTCTGTGCGAGCTCGCTGGTACTGGTATTTAATATCCGCTTAACTTCAAATTGCGAAAGTGTTTCGAGCTGACCTTTTGGTGATATGACAGCATCTATAACATCAAACTTCATATTTATAACTCT
>DAOWFN010000134.1 GCA_030637945.1 Gammaproteobacteria bacterium | reverse complement strand
GCTTCATCACAATCATTACAGTGTTCCAGTTTCGCTATCACTGTCTTCGCATGGCGTTTGCCAGCTTTAAGTTTCACCCTGGTCCATGGGGACTTCTTTTGCCTCTCTGAATCTCCAGACGCAGGCCTGATATACCAGGGGCTGTAATCGACTATAGATTCCATAGGGTCGGTATAAGAAAATACCTTAACCCAACCCTTTAAACCATAAACTCCGGTTATCCGTCCTAAGACGATTTTCCCCGAGGTTTTATCATCTTGCTGCACCAAGTCCATAACAGGGCTCATTCAACAAGATGAAATTTCTTATGCAGCAGCTTTACTTGCCTGCTTGATCAAGCTAGCTACACGATCAGATGTTTGCGCACCCACTGACTTCCAGTGTGTTACACGATCTAAATCAAGTACTAAATGCTGTTCGCCACCGGTTGCACCGGGATTAAAAAAGCCTAAACGCTCGATGTAACGACCATCACGAGAACGTCGTGAGTCTTTAACATCAATGTGATAAAAAGGCTTTTTCTTAACACCGCCTCTTGATAAACGTATTGTTACCATCAGTCACTCTCAAATTCTTTAACTAAAAAAGACCTTTCGGCCACAGGAAACCGCGCATTTTACGTCAATATAACGCTAGATGGAAGCCTGTTTTGTGGAATATTCAGGGGTCAGAGTCAATTTATACACCGGTACTCAAAGGGCACCGGTGTATAAATTGACTCTGACCCCGATGTGCGGCGCTTTACGACGTTAAAACCCCATTCCGCCCGGACCGCCCATTCCCGGTGGCATACCGCCGCCCTTCATGGCTCGCATCATTTTTGCCATACCGCCTTTGGACATTTTTTTCATCATTTTCTTCATCTGCATTTGCTGCTTGATGAGCCGGTTAACATCCTGCACCTGCAGGCCACAACCCGCAGCGATACGGCGTTTTCGTGAACCTTTGATGATATCTGGAAAGGCTCTTTCTTTCGGTGTCATCGAGTTGATGATGCCTACCATACGAGACATCTCTTTGTCGTTGACCTTATCCTTTAATTTATCGGCCATGCCAGGCATACCGGGAAGCTTATCCAGCATACCTGCCATACCGCCCATATTCTGCATCTGCTCAAACTGTTCTTTCAGGTCATTGAAGTTGAAACTCTTGCCCTTTTGAATCTTTTTCGCCAGTTTTTCTGCTTTTTTATGATCAACTTTCTGCTGAACTTCCTCGACCAGTGAAAGCACATCACCCATGCCCAGGATACGTGATGCCACGCGCTCCGGGTGGAATGCTTCAAGTGCTTCGATCTTTTCACCTGAGCCCAGAAACTTGATCGGTTTGCCAGTAATCTTGCGAATGGATAAAGCTGCACCACCACGAGCGTCACCATCTGTTTTTGTCAGAACTATACCGGTTAAGGGTAGCGCCTCATTAAAAGCCTGTGCAGTATTCGCTGCATCCTGACCGGTCATGCTATCGACTACAAACAAGGTTTCAACCGGATTGACCGCGGCATGGATCGATTTGATCTCATCCATCATATCGGTATCGATATGCAGACGACCCGCCGTATCCACCAACACTACATCGATATAATGTTTACGCGCATAATCAATGGCAGCTTTCGCTATATCGGTTGGCTTTTGTTCTGTCGTGCTAGGGAAAAATTCCGCACCAACTTGAGAAGCCAGCGTTTTTAGCTGCTCGATCGCTGCTGGCCGATAAATATCACAACTCACCAGTAATGATTTTTTATTCTCTTTTTCCTTGAGTAACTTCGCCAGTTTTGCAACCGTCGTGGTTTTACCCGCGCCTTGAAGGCCAGCCATCAAGACCACTGCCGGTGGTTGAGCACTTAGATCGAGCCGCTCGTTCTGCGCGCCCATTACCTTAACCAGTTCTTCCTGAACGATGTTAACGAAGGCATGGCCCGGCTTCAGGCTGGTTAATACTTCTGCGCCCAGTGCACGCTGTTTTACTTCATCAATAAATTCACGGACGACAATCAGCGCGACATCGGCCTCTAACAATGCCATGCGCACATCACGCAGAGCATCCTGAATATTATTTTCTGTTAATCGACCTTCACCGCGCAATTTTTGCGCGGTACTGGCAAGACGGTCACTTAATCCATCAAACATGGTAAAACCTGAATAATTATTATTGAAATAAAAAAATGAATTATACGCTGAGGCACCAGAGTCGGTAAAGTATCCGACCTCTCACCAGACCGGCGCCAGGTGTTGAAGTCGACTTTATTTACGGCGCTAAAGTCTTTAATCTGCCTGATATTTTTATTATTGACTGTTCTAGTGCTAACATGACTCGTAATGAGAGACAAAGCGCACTATAGAACATATAGTTAATTTTTTATTAACTATTATTTTTAACCTGGACCCCATACAAACCAAACTCAGTACAGACCAGCAAAACAAATCAAGTATGAATAATTACATCTTCACTTTCAGCGCCATTATCCTTTATTTTACCTGCGCCGCATTATTATTTTTTCATATAAAAAAGACCGATCAAAATACCGGGGGCTTGTCAAAAAAGACTATTGTTTTGATAGGTTTAGCCGGGTTAATCCTGCACAGTCTGGCACTTTATAACGGCATGGTTAGCCCTGCCGGAATCGATCTTGGTTTTTACAGCGCGATGTCGCTAGTCAGCGTATTCATTACGCTGTTTACCTTGATTGCAGTCTGGCGCTATCCTGTTGAAATTCTCGCAATCACCCTGCTGCCCATTGCGTCCATCACCATGATGTTCGACTTTAATAATGAAACACATCATTTACTCGATGCCAACAGTTCTAACGCGCTCATCTTCCACATACTCACCTCCATCATCGCATACAGCCTTTTAGCACTGGCCGCATTACAGGCTATTTTGTTATCCATTCAAAATAAGCTACTGCATGCTCATCAACCTGGCGGAATAATTAAATTCATGCCACCGCTGAGGAATATGGAAGTTTTATTATTTGAAGTCATCGTTGTCGGCTTTATCTCACTAACGATATCGCTTGGTAGCGGACTCATCTTTCTGGAAAACATGTTCGCACAACAACTTGCTCACAAGACCGTTTTATCCATCCTTGCATGGTTTGTGTTCCTTATTTTATTGATCGGTCACTGGAAACTGGGGTGGCGTGGCCGCGTCGCTATCCGCTGGACATTAAGCGGATTTGCCAGCCTGATGCTGGCATATTTTGGCAGTAAATTTGTCCTGGAAATTTTACTCGCTTAAATTCGATTGCGATATCTATCGATATAAAAAAACCGATATTACTTGACTCCAAAACCAGTGCGCACATAATGACACTTAAGTCAGCTACATGACACTTAAGTCAGCTACGAGAGAACTCTCTACTTGAACGAACTATCAACAGCGTCGCTGTTTATTACCCTTGCAATACTAATTTTACTGTCTGGCTTTTTTTCGGGTTCTGAAACAGCCTTGATGACGCTTAACCGTTATCGTGTAAAAAGCCTTGCGGATAAAGGTCACAAAGGTGCAATGCTGGCACTAAAACTATTGAGCCGACCCGATCGTTTGCTCGGTTTGATTTTACTCGGCAACAATATTGTAAATATCTTTGCCGCTACCATAGCAACCATCATTGCGCTACGCCTTTACGGTGAGATCGGCATCGCTATCGCACCACTGGTTCTGGCTTTTGTGATATTAGTATTTTCCGAGGTCACACCTAAAACACTGGCTGCGCTGAAACCTGAAAAAATCGCATTTCCGGCAGCATTTATTTACACAGTAATATCGATGCCACTCTACCCTTTCGTCTGGCTGGTCAATATTTTCTCCAATACCTTATTGCGTTTGATCGGCATTCATCCTGATAAAGAGGCGAAACAGGAACTGAGTGCCGACGAACTACGCGCCGTCGTAATCGAGGCCGAACATTTCATGCCGCAGGCTCATTCAGATATGTTACTTGGCATCCTTGATCTGGAACAGGTTAGCGTGGAGGATATCATGGTGCCGCGAAATGAAGTTACCGGTATCGACCTGAACGATGACTGGAATGACATCGTACATCAGATCACACACAGTCAACGAACACGTATTCCCGTGTTTCATGACAGTATAGACAATACCGTCGGTGTCTTACATCTACGCAAGGTGCTCAACCTGTTCGCGCGCGATGAATTAAATATGAAGACGCTTAAGGGATTAATAAAAACCGCCTACTTTATTCCCGCAGGTACCTCACTCACCAAACAGCTGTTAAAATTTCAGGATAATCGTCGCCGCTCAGGATTGGTAGTGGATGAGTACGGCAGCATACAGGGACTAGTGACATTGGAAGACATCCTCGAAGAGATCGTTGGCCAATTTACTACCGATTCACCGACACGTAATCTTGGTATACACAAGACAGATAGCAATGGTTATCTGATCGATGGCAATACCCACATACGCGAGATCAATCGTGCTCTAGACTGGTCATTACCTGCTGACGGACCAAAAACGCTCAATGGTCTAATTCTTGAACACATGGAAATCATTCCACAAAATGGTACGAGTTTTATGATAGGAAATTACACCATCGAAATCACACGGACAACTAACAATGCCGTGCAAACAGCAAAAGTAACGAACACCCTGGCAGAAACAAATAACAAGTCCGATGAAACTCACAGCACACAAAATGCTTAACAATGGCTAAAGCGAAAATACAATACAGCTGTACTGCATGTGGCGCCAACCATACTAAATGGGCTGGTCAGTGTGGTGATTGTGGTGAATGGAACACCATGAGCGAAACCATCACCGCCATCACCACGAATAATCGTCAGGGCTTTGCCGGTAAAAAAGCTAATGCAAAAATTCAGGCATTGAAAGACATTCAGATGCATGCAGAAATGCGCACACCAACAAACATCGGTGAGCTTGACCGGGTGCTTGGTGGTGGACTGGTGCATGGATCAGTGACTTTGATCGGCGGCGATCCCGGCATTGGTAAATCAACATTACTAACGCAAACTCTGGCCAGCTTGAGCCGGTCGCTGCCCTGTCTGTATGTCACTGGCGAAGAATCTTTGCAACAGATCAGCATGCGCGCGCATCGGCTAGGACTGGAAGACAGGGGTTTGAAGCTGTTATCTGAAACCTGTGTTGAAAACATCATCACACTGGCTATGGAGAAAAATCCAAAAGTTATCGTTATTGATTCCATCCAGACGATATATACCGAGGCTTTACAATCTGCTCCCGGTGCAGTGGCACAGGTAAGAGAAAGCGCTGCTCAACTGGTTCGTTTCGCCAAACAAACCGGCACCGCACTGTTTCTTGTCGGACACGTCACAAAAGAAGGCACACTGGCAGGTCCTCGTGTTCTAGAACACATGGTTGATACCGTGCTTTATTTTGAAGGCGACCCGGGCGAACGTTACCGCATGGTGCGTGCGATTAAAAATCGATTTGGCGCAGTTAACGAACTTGGCATTTTCGCCATGACCGACGAGGGCTTAAAAACTGTTAGCAATCCATCGGCAATTTTTTTGTCTCGCCATGAAGAACCCGTTGCCGGCAGCATCATCACCGTTACTCGTGAAGGTAGCAGACCGCTGCTGATCGAGCTGCAGGCATTGGTCGATGAAAGTCATAGCAACAACCCGCGACGAGTATGTCTCGGGCTTGATCCCAATCGTTTAAACATGCTACTCGCCGTTATGCACAGGCACGCGGGCATCGCTATGTTCGACCAGGATGTATTTATCAATATCGTTGGCGGCGTCCGCCTGACTGAAACATCTGCCGATACCGCCCTCATTCTTGCAGCACTTTCCAGCTTTCGCGACAAACCCCTGCCCAACGATATCTTCACCTTTGGTGAAGTTGGCCTGGCTGGTGAGATTCGCCCGGTTCCCAACGGTCAGGAACGTTTACGTGAAGCCGCCAAACACGGTTTCAGCACTGCCATCATCCCCAAAGCCAACCTGCCAAGAAAAGGCGAAGCGATCGAAGGACTTAACATCATTGCCGTACAACGTGTCAGTGAACTGATTGATACTGCCATCACTCTTTAAAATAAAAAAACTGAACCGCAGAGGCGCTGAGAAAGATTAAAATAATGTTTTTCATGAATAATCGCGTAGTTATTAAAAATAGAGACTAAAAAAGTTTTCCTCTGCGTCTCCGCGCCTCTGCGGTAAAAGCAGCATTTGTTTGATAGAATGCGCCATGGCTAAAAAGACCCCCAATTTTGAAAAGGCATTAACCGACCTTGAAACTCTGGTTGAAGACATGGAACAAGGTAACCTCAGCCTGGAAGAATCACTCAAGCGCTTTGAAAAAGGTATTGCATTAAGTACTGAATGCCAGCAGGCATTGCAAAGCGCTGAATTAAAAATCAAAGAGCTGGTCGAAAAAAACGGCAAGCTGCTTGAACAAGATATAGAGCTAGATGACTAATGTCCACACCTCTTATGAGCCAGCCTCATTCTTTCCAACTCAGTCTGGACGCTTACCAGAGACGTGTTGATAAGGCTTTAGATAAATATTTGCCCTCAGACGACCCGCCAGAACACAATCTGGCTGAAGCTATCCGTTATTCAGTAATAGGCGGTGGAAAACGTATTCGCCCTGCAATGGTCTATGCTGCAGGAGAAGCCATGGGTGTATCAACCGACATCATGGACATTCCTGCCTGTGCAGTTGAAATGATCCATGCATACTCACTGATACACGACGATTTACCGGCGATGGACGATGACGACCTGCGCCGCGGGCGGCCCACCTGTCACAAAGCGTTTGATGAAGCCACAGCCATACTGGCAGGCGATGCACTGCAGGCATTAGCCTATGAAATTTTGGCGAAAGATGATCATGAGGAGCTAACCCCTGAGCATCGGATCGAAATGCTAAGCTTGTTGACTGAAGCCAGTGGCGCGCACGGTATGGCCGGGGGACAGGCTGTCGATCTTGCATCCGTTGGAAAAGAGCTCGATCTGGGACAACTGGAAAATATGCATCGGCTTAAAACGGGTGCTTTAATCCGTGCCAGTATTTTGCTTGGCGGTATGTGCAAGCAAGACATTAGCGAAGACGAAATGAGCATGCTCAGTAATTACGCATTATGCATTGGCCTGTCATTCCAGATCCAGGATGATATTCTTGATGTTGTTAGTGACACAGAAACGCTAGGCAAACCGCAAGGTTCAGATGAAGCGCAGAAAAAACCAACATTTCCGGCCATCATCGGGCTAGAAAAATCCATGCAACTCGCACTCGAGCAACATGAACTTGCGTTAAAACACCTTGAACCTTTAGGTGAAAAAGCAGATAGTTTACGTCAGCTATCTGCTTATATCGTCGAGCGGCAATTTTAACTAAAAACGAATCATGCCATTTAGTAAAAGCAACTGGTCCCTACTCGAGTCAATAGACTCTCCAGCCGATGTTCGCAAG
>DAOWFN010000030.1 GCA_030637945.1 Gammaproteobacteria bacterium | reverse complement strand
CTGAAAGACGCATTTGCCGGCGAATCTCAGGCAAACCGCCGCTACCTTTACTTCGCAGCAAAAGCTGACGTCGAAGGCTACAATGATGTTTCTGCTGTGTTTCGTTCGACTGCTGAAGGTGAAACAGGCCATGCTCACGGTCACCTTGAATACCTTGAAGAAACTGGCGATCCGGCAACAGGTTTGCCAATAGGTGGCACCAGCGACAATCTGAAAGCCGCTATAGCTGGCGAAACCCACGAGTACACAGATATGTACCCTGGCATGGCTAAAACAGCTCGTGATGAAGGTTTTGACGAGATTGCTGACTGGTTTGAAACACTGGCTAAAGCAGAACGTTCACATGCAAATCGTTTCCAGAAAGCTCTGGATAACATGGATTAAGGTTTCCGCCTTTACCTGTAAAAAGGCCGGGTCTGGCAAAACTGGACCCGGCTTTTTTATGCCTACATGGATGTAGGTAAGGGGCGTGAGCATTAGGGCAGGACGCCCGTAAGTAGAATAATGCAGGAGCAATTATCGAGGAGCGGAAGCTTTGTCCAGAGGTGGACGGTATGTCGCAAGGAGCCAGGACGGCGATGCGACGATCACTCAAACGAATAGTATATAAAAATTAAGAGTACAAAATGGCAAGAGAAGGCAGTTTAGAAGCACCCACAAGACACCCCCTCGGTCAGGACACAGCTGAGTTTTGGGATGAAGAGAAGCTTTTTTCTGAACTCGAACGAGTATTCGATATCTGTCATGGCTGTCGGCGCTGCGTTAGTCTATGCGGCTCTTTTCCCACGCTGTTTGATCTGGTTGATGAATCAGACAGCATGGAAGTTGATGGCGTTGCCAAAAAAGACTACTGGAAAGTGGTCGACGATTGCTTCCTCTGCGATCTGTGTTATCTCACAAAATGTCCGTACGTACCGCCACATGAATGGAATGTTGATTTCCCACATCTGATGCTGCGTGCTAAAGCACAAAAATTTAAAAATGGTGACACAAAACTACGTGACAGGCTGATAACCTCAACGGATACTTTAGGTAAATTTGCCACCATCCCCGTTATTAACCAGACCATGAACGCCGTTAACAAGAATGGACTAACCCGAAAGCTATTGGATAAAGCACTGGGCATACACCCCGACTCTTTATTGCCTAAATATGAAACGAACACGCTGGTTAAACGTAACAAAAAGCGCATTAGTCAAAACAACCGTGCTGAGGCTACCGACAGAACCACGGGTAAAGTCGCCGTGTTCGCTACCTGTTATGGCAACTTCAACGAGCCACAGATTGGTGAAGATCTAATTAAAGTTTTCGAACACAATGGTCTCGAGGTCCAGCTCGTTCAGGATACTCAATGTTGCGGTATGCCCAAACTTGAATTAGGTGACCTTGACGCCGTCGCCAAGGCCAAAGATACAAATATAAAAATTCTTGCACAGCTAGTTGATGATGGCTGGGATATTGTGACGCCGGTGCCCTCTTGCACACTGATGTTTAAACAGGAGTTACCGCTGATGTACCCGAACGAAGCCGACGTCATCAAGGTGCAACAAGCCATGTTTGACCCGTTTGAATATCTGATATTGCGAAATAAAGCGGATAAATTGAACACCGATTTTAAGACTTCTCTTGGTAAGATCTCATACCACGTCGCCTGCCATCAACGTGTGCAGCGTATTGGCATGAAAACCAGAGAGGTCCTCGAGCTCATCCCTGACACTGAAGTTTTACCTATCGAACGCTGTTCAGGTCACGATGGCACATATACATTTAAAAGCGAGTTTCATGACACGGCGATGAAGATATGCAAACCCGTCGTCAACCGCGTCAAACAAAGTGGTGCAGACGTGTACACCAGTGACTGCGCTATGGCTGGCCATCATATAGAAGCAGGGCTGGCCGATGGCTCAAAACCAATACACCCTATATCACTGCTTAAAAAAGCTTACGATATTTAACAACAAACACCTTACATTAATACCCAAAGTACACTTATGAGCAAACTGACACGAAAAGACCTGTATAGCCTGGAACAATATTCCGAAATGCGTGATGAATACCGTAAAAAGGTCATGGCACACAAAAGTAATCGACGACTGGAACTGGGCAACCATATACTGCTGTCATTCGAAGACCGTCTCATCATGCAATACCAGATACAGGAAATGCTGAAGGCCGAAAGAATTTTTGAAGCGGCCGCCATCGAAGAAGAGCTTGAAGTTTATAATCCATTGATCCCGGATGGCACTAACTGGAAAGCGACCATGCTGATCCAATACCCCGATGTAGAGGAAAGACAGCGGCAACTGGCTCAATTAATCGGTATAGAAGATTTAATCTGGATGCAAGTCGACGGCTGCGACAAGATCTACGCCATAGCCGACGAGGATCTTGAGCGTGATAACGCTGAAAAAACATCAGCTGTTCACTTCATGCGTTTTGAGCTTGATAAAGATATGGTCACAGCTGCAAAATCTGGCGCTACAATTTCAGCGGGCGTCGAACATGAAAACTATCAGGCGACCATCAGCCCGCTTGCTAACAATCTTCGTGATTCGCTGGTGGGTGATTTAACTTAGTTTTTCATCGACAGCGAAAATCGACCAGTATCAACTACTTAAACTTTTTTTATTACACTAGTGTTTGTTTAATATGCAAACGTGGATCGCGGAACAAGATTCCGCTCCTACAGGTAAAAATGCGCTTGTAGGAGCGGAATCTTGTTCCGCGATCTCTCTCAAGTTAGCACTTGCCTCAATACAATATTTTAATTGCTAAAAAACATTAAAGTCGGTTATAGGCTAACAACAAGTTCTTGTATGAAATAGCCCAACAAAAAAGCCTGCTCATATTTATATGAACAGGCTTTTAAATGTATCGTCGAAAACCTTACAAACCTACTTTGATGTCACCTTAAATACCACATCGGTATCAATAATCTTGAGGTCTTCCGGTAGATCAGGTGTAGATATCGTGCCAACTTCGGCATCATAAATATCCGTCAGCTCGCCGGTATCAACATTATATAAATGCTGGTGAACCTTAGGGTTGGAATCATAAAAAACACGCTCCCTGTCAATCAGCACTTCACGGACAACACCCTTGTTAGCAAATAATCCCATGGTGTTATAAACCGTTGCGCGTGACACGCGACTGCCTGAACCGGTCACACCATCCAGAATTTTTTCTGCTGACAGATGCTGGGGACGCTGAAACAAGAACTCTGCAATTTCTACACGCTGTCTTGTTGGTGAGATTTTAAAATGCTGCAGCATAGAAAGTACTTCGCTACGCTCGAGAGGAAATGTAATACTCATATTGCTCATGAACGCATTATAACCAAGTTTTTTGGAAATGTAACTAAAAACCTGCAATTTTGTCATGAAGTAGTTGCGGGCCACTTTTCGTCGACTAAAAACACTCTATCCCAGCTATGGCAAGGGTTACAAATCTGCACCTGAAGCGGCAAACGCAGCTTATTATCAGAAATTGTCTTAAAAAGACTATTTTTAGTGTATAAATCATCTTCAGAAAATGTCGAAATATTTTCCATCCATCCCTGTTTAATCAATGGTACAAAACACTGCTTATTATCAAATTCACGGTCAAACTGACTCTCATTAAACCACCAGCTAAACATGTGATTTGATGAGCATTGTGGCGGCGACCTTAAATTCGTTAATAAATCTTGTGGTTTCAGTTGCCCTGCATCCTGGACTGAATTTTCCATCAGACTATTCCAGGGGTAATACAATCGTCCTTTTAATATGACCGCACATTGATCAATAAATAGGCCCTTCTGCTTTAGCCACTGCCTGACTCGCTGGTCTTTACCCACCATACTCTGGCGCTGCATCATGTGACGTACTTTGATATCCAGCCGATCATGACAATTAGGCCCATACCAGTTACTCATCTCACTCGTTTCACCCACACCTAAATAAAATTTTACTGCTACTTCCCAGTGCACCATCTGTTTCGTCACCTTATCCAGCACGATAAAGTCAATTTCACCCAGTGTTTCTCCGTCAACAATAATCTGTATATTGCTCTCTATCATTTCATATCGTGGATGATGACTAAACCAGTAAAACCATAAGCTTTCAAAGACCTTTCCCAAGCGCCGATCTTTTTGATTTTCGAACAATGCGACGAGCTCAGATGGGTCTTCATCAATTTTATGTAACCACGGCAATGATTCTTCATACACACGCCGGTACCACCGTGCATCTGGCCAAAGACATGATTGCGATGGTTGCGAAATAACAGGCGGGCTAGACACTGCCCACGCCAGGTCACGAACTGATTGATGTTTAAATTCTGCAACGTACATAGCCATAGCATTCAGGTGCATTTAAAATAGAATTTTTAAGGCATAATATAAAACAAACTGAGAAATTATCATAAATTCTGACAATCCCGTAAATATGAAACACGCTTTATTTCCTTTGAACACCATCGTATTCCCGGGGGGTATTTTACCGTTACAAATCTTTGAACAGCGTTACCTGAATCTAATCAAAGATTGCATGAAACAACAGACAGGTTTTGTCATCGTGTTAATCAGCGAAGGCAAAGAGGTCGGCACAACGCCTCAAATCTATTGCACCGGTTGTTATGTGGAAGTCATTGACTGGGAGTCACTGCCAAACGGATTACTCGGGATAAGTATCCAGGCTAAATACCGTGTAAGGCTTACTAACAGCAGTGTCCGTGACGATGGTTTATTATTAGCCGAAGCAACGCGATTTGAATCAACCCTTGACGACAATCCGCCATTACCGAAAGCATTTGCACCACTTTCTGATACTTTAAAACAGCTATTAAAACATCCTTTTGCACAGCAATACAAAAACAAAGTCAACTTTGATAGCACTGCTGATATCTGTTACCGGCTCAGCGAACTACTGCCTATCAGCAATAAGCAAAAACAACTGTTACTGGAGACAGAAACAACTGAACAGATGCTGGATCAACTCGTGCTTCACATCAACTCTCTACAAAAGTAAAAAAACATTTCACCGCAGATTAGGGCAGGACGCCCGTAGGTAGAATACGCATATGTCCATGGATGGACGGTATTAGGGTAATGCAGGAGCAATTACCGAGGAGCGGTTGTCGAGGCACGGAGACACAGAGTTATTTTGATAATTGCGCCTGCGGCGCACTTACCAAACAAGATTTATCCTCTGCGGTTCACTTTCTTTTTTAATGCTAAAATCGCCCGACAGTTTTACATGAGGAAATATCCATGGCGTGGTGGGGTACATTTATTGGCGGAACTTTAGGTTTTGTTTTTGGCGGACCTTTAGGCGCAATTATCGGTGCCGCTCTCGGTGGCAACCTGGATCGCGGCATAAAAATGGGCGACCAGGCTGGCCTGGGAAACCAGGAGCGTGTTCAAGCTGCATTTTTCACAACCACTTTTTCTGTCATGGGCCACGTAGCCAAAGCCGATGGTCACGTCAGTGCACAGGAAATATCATCCGCTAGAAACATCATGACGCAAATGCAGTTATCTGCTGCACAGCGTAAAGCCGCGATTAAGTTTTTTGATCAGGGCAAAGCTAACGATTTCCCATTAACTGCCGTTTTACGGCAATTCAAAAAAGAATGTCACGGCCGGCGCAACCTGATCCAGATGTTTATCGAGATTCAGATTGCCACAGCACTGGCTGATGGCAAGGTAGACCCCGGTGAAAAACGGGTTCTTTATACCATCGGCGAAGTTCTTGGATTTTCACGCAATCAAATTGAGCATTTATTTAATATCGCTAATGGTGCTGCAGCCAGCACCAGTGATACGTTAACACTCAGCCAGGCATACAAAATTCTCGGCGTCAGTAAAAACAGCAGTGAAGCTGAAGTAAAAAAAGCCTACCGTCGATTGATGAGCCAGCATCATCCTGACAAATTAGTCTCCAAAGGTTTGCCCGATGAGATGATTCAACTGGCAACAGAAAAAACACAAGAAATCAGAAAAGCATACGATCTAATCAAGAAAAAATTATAGGTAAAACAGCTAATGGAAATTACAGGTCCACTAAATATCGGGGTATTAGACAATGATACCGGCGGTCGTGAACTACAGTTGAGCTTTAAACCCGAG
>DAOWFN010000034.1 GCA_030637945.1 Gammaproteobacteria bacterium | reverse complement strand
CATGATAGGTGGCCAGATAAACTTCATACAGAACCAGACGAACAATGCGAAAGTAATCGATTGGCCGATTAAGGTTAGGTTAATGTTCATGAATGAACTCCGCTTTCTCTTTAATTCTTAATAGTTCTATTTAGACCGGTGTTTTATAAAAACAGGGCTTAAATTAAATTACAGCGAACAGAATGTAGAAAGCGATACCTACGCCGATCATTGGAACCGCGTCAACGAGGCCCATTACAATGAAGAACTGGGTACGTAGCATTGGCAGCAGCTCAGGCTGACGTGCGATACCTTCAAGAAAACGTGCACCTAAAATGCCGATGCCTACAGCAGCGCCTAAAGCACCTAAACCTAAAAGCATTGCGCCTGCGATATATAACAATGAAGCTTCCATTGTAATCTCCTAAATATTAAAAAATGTTAAAAGTTAAAAATCTGTTTCTGTTTAAATCTAAATTAATGTGCGTGGTGAGCCATTTCCATATATACGACAGCTAAGGTCATAAAGATAAATGCCTGCAACATGACGATCAGTATATGGAACACTGCCCATGCCCACTGTAATACACCGGCAAAAATACCCAGGCCGATGCCACTACTAAATAATAATGCGATCAAAATAAAGATCATCTCACCCGCGTATAAGTTACCGAATAAACGCAGCGATAAAGAAATTGGTTTAGAGATCAGACCAACGAACTCGAGGAAAAAGTTAATTGGAATCAAAAATATTTTAACCGGAAGACTTTTAGCCTCAAACGGCTGCATGGTCAATTCCGCCATAAAACCACCGATGCCTTTAATCTTTATGCCGTAGAAAAGAGTTAAAGCAAAAATAGCCAGGGACATACCAAAGGTTGCGTTTGGATCAGTCGTCGGCACTACACGGAAAAACACATGATGTGGATCCATGCCAAATACAGATGCGCCGACAATGCCTGCCACTTGCGGCAGCCAGTCAACGGGCACCAGATCCATTAAATTCATTAACAGGATCCAGACAAACAATGTCAATGCCATTGGCGCAACGATAGGGTTTTTAGCCGTAAACGAACCACGTACACTGTTATCGATAAACTCGATTATCCACTCTACAAAATTTTGTAGCCCGCCCGGTACGCCTTCAGTTGCGCACCTGGCCGCTTTACGAAAGATAAACAGGAATGCAACGCCTAAAAGGATAGACCAGAACATGGTATCAACGTGGATAGCCATAAAACCCATATCTTTGGCTTCTTGCGCAGAATGCGCAAACCCCCATGAACCTGCATGCTCATAACCTTCTGGAACTTGCCCATAGGTCAGGTTCTGCAAATGATGCTTGATATATTCGCTTGCTGTTAAGGCTTCACCAGCCATATTTAACTCTCTTTAATCTCTTGCGCCATCAAATGTTTCTTTAATCAAAACATTCACCACCGCAGGTGTCATGTGTATTAAAAAATATAGTCCTAAAAAAGCAACGACATTAAGTGGCTTTATTAGAACAAACGCAATGACAAACATTGCGCCTGTAAATACAAATTTATATATCTCGCCAACATAAAATGTGGCTAACAAGGTTTCCGGTGTTTCTTTCGATTTCACACGAAAAACCTTTATTGCGAACCAGGCATTTGCCAGAGTTGCAATTGCGCCACCGGCTAACGCCGAATATGCGACCGTGAGATCATAAATTAACAGTACCGCAGACAATACGATTGTCGTTATCAGCTGCGCCAAAATGAATCTGAATGCCGATTTACTGGCTGGTTTTTTCTGGCTCAAATCTAGCTGATTTTGCTGCATAGTTTTTTGCATCTTCAGCCAGCCTCAGGGCGCTGTTTTGAGACAAAATCAGCAAGGCGGGGTTAGAATGCGCGCGAATTATATAAGAGAGCGCCGTACAAGGTCAAGGAATCAATACAGGCATAAATAAATTCTATAACCTCAACACCCCGTATTGAAACAAACGATGGTTCAAATATGATTTATGACTCGATCTTGCTCAATATTCCATCCAGCACATCAAGACTGCTATAAGCAATTTCTAAACTTCCCTTACCCCTGGCTTTCGGTTTGATAATAACCGGTGCACCCAGACATTCTGTAAGACGTTCTTCCAATTTAACGATGTCAGGGTCTTTACGTGGCGGTTTTACTGCTTTTGTCGGCGCGGATATCTTACGGATCAGGGCCTCGGTTTCGCGTACGGACAGTCCCTTTCGCGCAACATCCTTAGCAATACTGCTTTGCTCCATGCCATCAATGGCCAACAGGGCGCGCGCATGGCCCATCTCTATATCACGCATAGCCAATAACATTTTAACATCCGGGTTCAGATCCTGCAGACGTAATAAATTACTTACAGTGGCACGAGAGCGCGCCACTGTCTCCGCCACCTGCTGATGGGTCATGTCAAATTCATCAATCAGGCGCTTCAAAGCCGTTGATTCTTCCAGCGGGTTTAAATTCTCACGCTGAATATTTTCAATCAGCGAAACCGCTGCAGCTGTCTGGTCATTAAAGGTTTTTACGACAACGGGAATCTGTGACAGACCGGCCTTTTGTGAAGCACGCCAGCGACGCTCGCCGGCAACGATCTCAAATCGGCCATCCGCTTTTTGCCGAACCACGATCGGCTGCACGACACCCTGCGTCTTAATCGAATCAGCCAGTTCCTGCAAAGATTCTTCATCAAAGTGCTCACGCGGCTGCCAGGGCCCGCGCTCAATCAAATCTAAATCGATATTACGCAGCTCATCCGCGCTCTTAGGCTCAATCATGCTCTCCACATCACTGTTTCCCAGTAATGCTGTCAGCCCTCGTCCCAAACCTTTTTTCTTTGCTGCCATAATTCTTAACCCTTACAGAACGACAGCTGCGGCTGCCCTGTTCCTAGTTTCTCGTCGTAACATCTCTCCGGCCAAGGCTAAATACGCCAATGCACCGCGCGAGGTTTTTTCATATAATAATGCCGGCAGGCCGTGACTTGGCGCTTCTGCCAGTCGAACATTACGCGGCACGATGGTGCGATAAACACGGTCGCCAAAATGCTCAATTAACTGCGCAGATACATCATTCGATAAGGTATTACGCGGATCGAACATGGTACGCAGCAGGCCTTCTATTTTCAGATCAGGATTCACCGTTGAACGAACCTGTTCTATGGTATCCATCAATGCGGTTAGTCCTTCCAGGGCATAATACTCACACTGCATCGGAATGATTACACCGTCCGATGCCACCAGTGCATTCAATGTCAGCATGTTCAAAGCCGGTGGGCAGTCGATCAATATGTAATCATACTCGTCCTTGACCGGTGCGATACTGTCTTTAAAGCGTTGTTCTGCATTATCGGTACGCATTAAATCAACTTCAGCAGCGGTCATATCTGCATTGGCAGGCAGTAGATCAATGCCTGCATTCTCGATATGTATCAAGACCTCATGTACTTCCAGGCCATCGAGCAATACGTCACAGAAGGTTTTATCGAGCGCATTTTTATCGACGCCGACACCCATCGTGGCATTACCCTGCGGATCGAGGTCAATCAATAATACTTTTCTTTTGGTAGCGGCAAGAGAGGCGGCAAGATTTACACTGGTTGTTGTTTTACCAACGCCACCTTTCTGATTTGCTAATGCGAGTATTTTTGACATGTTTTTTTATTAAATATTAATTACTGTAGGAGCGGAATCTTGTTCCGCGATGTATGCGCCAATTGGAGGCTGATCGCGGAACAAGATTCCGCTCCTACAAAAAAATTGCAACATCACTACGCCGAATGTCTCTTTATTTCCAGCAGGTGCCGCTCTGCATCCAGACCGTAAACATCGAGAGCATGCGAATCTATAAGCTTGTACTGATTACTGTCTATTTGCTTATCCTGTTTGCCCTGCATCACCAATATACAAGTATCGGCTGTTTGCAGATGTGCTGTACTGCTTAAAATATCATCCGTTGTCGCATAAGCGCGCGCAGTAATCACATCGAAGTATATCCTATGTCCGTCCACTATTGGCTGATAATCTTCTACGCGCTGGTGAATCACCTCAACATTATCCAGTTTTAATTCAATTTTTGCCTGAGTCAAAAACCGAGTTTTTTTACCGTTACTGTCAATCAATACAAAATGTTTATCTGGCGATGTTATCGCAAAAGGAATACCCGGCAAACCAGCACCACTACCCACATCCAATATTAATGAACCTTCAACAAAGGGCTGCACGACGAGGCTATCGAGCAGGTGTTTACTCACCATCTCTTCGACATCACGTATAGCAGTCAGGTTAAAGGTTTTATTCCAGCGTGCGATTAACTGGATATAATGCACCAGCTTTTGCTGCATGGGCACAGAAAAATGCAGGCCCATCTGCTGGAGCCCATACTCTAGTTGTTGGCGCAGAGGTTCTTTCACAAAATAACGGTATTCAATACATTAATCACTAACAAATTCTTTTGAGTCAGACCGCAATTAGCTTTTGGCTTTTTTTAGGTGAACCATCAATAAAGAAATAGCCGCCGGCGTAACACCCGGTATACGCCCTGCCTGACCGATAGTCTCTGGTCTGTGGTCATTTAATTTTTGGCACACTTCGGATGATAAACCGCGAACCTGTTGATAGTCACTGATGTTTACAATCGATGTGCTCTCATTTTTTTTGGCTTTATCTATCTCGTCTTGCTGACGATCGAGATAGCCCGAATACCTGGCCTGAATTTCTACCTGCTCCGCGACGCTTGCGGTAACGCCCTCACCTTCGCCGATAATTTCTGTTAAACCGGCATAATCAATTTCTGGTCGGCGCAGTAAATCGGCCGCTTTATAGTTTCGTGTTAATGGCTTCTCGAGTTTCGCCGAGAATGCTTTTGATAACGCTGACTCCGGCTGGATGTTCATCTCTATTAAACGCTGCTGTTCTTTCTCGATCGCTTCACGTTTAGCACTATAAAGTTGCCAATGCGTGTCACTGATCAAACCCATATCTCGCGCAGCTTCGGTTAAGCGTAAATCCGCATTATCTTCACGCAATATCAGACGGTATTCCGCACGTGAAGTAAACATACGATACGGCTCCTTTGTTCCGAGGGTAACCAGATCATCAACTAACACACCGATGTAGGCTTGATCACGTGTTGCTGTCCATGCCTCTTTCTCCTGCACTAGACGCGCAGCGTTAATAGCAGCAAGCAGACCTTGTGCAGCCGCCTCTTCGTAACCTGTTGTACCGTTAATCTGTCCGGCAAAAAATAATCCGTTTATAAATTTTGTCTCTAATGACGCCTTCAGATCTCGCGGATCAAAAAAGTCATACTCGATCGCATAACCCGGACGCGTGATATGCGCATTTTCAAATCCTTTCATCGAGCGCACAAACGCAAACTGCATATCAAAAGGCAGGCTGGTTGAAATACCGTTTGGATAAACTTCGTGTGTGGTTAAACCTTCCGGCTCGATAAAAATTTGATGTGATGTTTTATCAGCGAAGCGAACAACTTTATCTTCTATCGACGGACAATAACGCGGGCCAACGCCTTCGATAACACCGCTATACATAGGCGAACGATGCAGACCCTCTCGAATGATGTCATGGGTTTTTTCATTGGTATGCGTTATATGGCAGCTAACCTGCTCAGGGTGCTCGCT